>JACOTM010000023.1 GCA_016178305.1 Flavobacteriia bacterium
TCCTGTAAAAAGAAATCACACAAGGATACAGAGGTTAATTTCCATGTTTTTAATCCTGTAACGGGAGAAGGAGCGGCGGGAGTAAAAGTGGGCATTGTTCGTTTGAAAGAAAAAATGTTTTCTCCAAAATTTGGGGATTTGTTCAAGTCAGAATTGTTAGATTCAGCTTATACCGACAATACAGGCAGGGCAACAATCAAATTCAAGGCTTACAACAATTCAAAATATTCGTATTTTCAATTTGTTACGCATAATTTTACAGCAGATAAATACATGATTCAACAACCAGATTTTAATGTTGCTATTGTGAAGAATTCTGTCAATAATTATGAGTATAAATATACGGTTCAAGATAACTTAGCGTTATGGATTAAGAATATTAATTATTTTGATGAAAACGATAATTTTTTTTAAAAATTTAACTATCAATATAGCAATTATATAAATGAAAGTAATTGGGATCTTCTATTAACGGAAATGTTGAAATAATGGCAAAAAGTTCTAGCGTCAATGATTATTTAATTTATCAATACAAAGTAGTTCGCAATAATATTACAACGGAATTTATAGATACTTTTTATGTTGATTCTTATCAAATAGACACTTTAAAAATATTTTATTGAAAAATTCACAGAAAAAATATTGGTCATTAAGGGAGGGATTAGCAAAGGGTTTTCTTTTAAAAAAGAATAATAATAATGAATTAAAGATAGATTGTGTAAAATGGATTTGCTAATTTTAGTGAATCCATTTTTTTAATTTATGAATATAGGGCATAGAATAGGATATCAAGTTTCAGATGTAAGTCATACATATTTTCAAAGCTTTAATCCACAATTAAATGAAAAATTACCAGAATTGATTTGTGAAATAACAGCGCAAGAAATAGAAGAAGCTGTAAATAAGGCCGCAAATGCATTTTGTCTTTATCAAAAAATTTCAGGTGCAAAAAAAGCGCAGTTTTTGAAGGATATTGTTGAAGAAATTAATTTGAAAGAACAACAATTAATACATCTTTATTGCTTAGAATCTGGATTGTCTATTGAAAGAGCGAAAATTGAATTAACTCGTACCCTTCTTCAAATAGAAAATTTTTCGAATTTAATTCAGAGTGACACTTGGAGAAATGCAGTTAAAGAAAAAGCAGACATGGGTCGAATTCCTATAAAACCTGATTTGAGAAAAGGTTTATTTCCTTTAGGGCCAGTTGTTGTTTTTGGAGCAAGTAATTTCCCGTTTGCTTATTCAACTATCGGAGGAGATGCTGTAGCGGCTTTAGCGTCAGGATGTACTGTGATTGTGAAATCGCACGCAATGCACGTACAAACGAGTGATTTAATGGCCGATTTGGTTTTGAAAGCCGCACGTAAAAATGAATTACCAGATGGTGTTTTTTCTCATTTAAATTCACAAGAGATTGAATTAGGAAAGAGATTGGTACAACATCCGAAAGTAAAAGCTGTTGGATTTACAGGAAGTATCAATGGAGGAAAAGCGGTGATGAAATTAGCACAAGAAAGGGATATTCCTATTCCTGTTTTTGCTGAAATGGGAAGTTCAAATCCCGTTGTGATTTTAGCATCTGCTTTAGAACATGATTCTGATAAATGGTCAACTTTACTGTGCGATTCAATTGTAAATGGAGCAGGACAATTTTGCACAAAACCGGGATTGATTTTTGTGTTGGATAATGAAAAATCAAATGAATTTATCAAGCAATTAAGAGAGAAGCTTTTTTATAAAGATTTTCATTGTATGCTTCATCCACAAATTTATTTGAATTATAAAAAAATAGTTCAGGAAAGAGCTTTAAAAGTAGAGATTTATTCAAAAAGTGGTGATAGTAAACCAAATTTTGGAATACAAGCAATAGGAGTTTGTTCCGATGCAGAATTTTGTCATCATCCGGAATTACAAGAAGAAGTTTTTGGACCATTTACACTTGTAATAAAATGCAGGGATATTGAAAAATTACAAAAATGTATTGCCAAATTAAACGGCCAGTTAACAGGAACATTGGTATATAAAGATGAAATTGTAAGTGAAGAATTAATAGATTTAATTCACGAAAAAGTAGGTAGATTTATATTTAACGGTGTGCCAACAGGTGTTGAAGTCGTGAAAGCAATGCAGCATGGCGGACCTTTTCCTTCGTCTTCTGACTCTCAATATACAGCAGTAGGAATTGATTCTATTTATCGATTTACGAGATCTGTAAGTTATCAGAATTGTCCTGAAAATTTATTACCTGAATTTTTGAAATAAAATTGAAGTTAAACCGTTAGAAAGGAATTCAATGGGTGGAAAATAACGTTGAATTTCCTATATTGAAGAAAATATTTTAAAAAACAAGTTTGAAAAGTAGGAAAGTACCAATACTATATTATACATTTGTGTTTTGAATTGAAAATTAAAGGGGAATTTATGTCTGAGAATATTGAAAAACCAAAAAGCAACAATGCCGCATTTATGGCAATAATCTTATTGTTATTGATAGGGATGGGGGCGATGGCTTATTTATGGTCTTCTAAAAAAGCAGCTTTAGTCGATTGTGGAAATGAAAAAACGGCTTTGCAAGCAGACATGGATGGAATGAATCAAATGATGGAAGGATATGTAGGAAACATGTCAAATGATTTGAAAAAAGATTTCCAAAGTATGTTGGATACGTATGATGCTTTAAAGGTAAAAGATGAAAATCAAGCAGATAGCATTAATCAGCAAAAAGAAAAAATAAAAGGATTAATGAATGATTTGGAACAAGCGAAACGTAGTGGAAGATTAACCGCAAGAACAATTGCTCAATTAAGAAGAGAAAATGAAACCTTGCGTAACATTATGAAAAGTTATGTTGTTCAGATTGATTCATTGAATACGTTAAATATAAAATTACATTCTGATTTAGATGAAACAACCAATCAGTTGACCTCTACAACAGCTGAAAAAGAAGAATATAAAAAAGAAGCAGCGCAAAATGCAGATTTAGTGAAAAAAGGATCGAAGTTACAAGCGTTGTCAATTTCTACAGTAGGATTAAGAATGAAGTTGAACAATATGCCGGAGCCAACAAATAAAGCAAAAAATTGTGTTCAAATTAAATCAAGTTTTACGGTTTCAGAAAATACAATTGCTACAGCAGGTAAGAAAACGGTTTATTTGCAAGTCATTGATCCAGATGGTAAAACGTTACAATCGAGAGCAAGTAATACATTCCAAGCAGATGGAGGAGCTATTGCATATTCAGATAAAAAAGAAATTGACTATCAAAACACAAGTGTCGATATGTCGATATTTTATGATATGCAAGGCCAAGAAGCTTTAAAAGGAAATTATAAAGTGAAAATTTATTGTGATGGAAATTTAATAGGAACAGATAGTTTCACTTTGAAATAATATTTAATTCACCCCATTTATATCATAGTATATATTATTTAAAAATTTAATTTAGGTTAATGGTTAATTTGTTTATTGCAAATCTTGATTGGGAAATCACCTCAGAAGATTTAATGGCTACATTTTCGAGTTTTGGAACTGTAACTTACGCACATGTAGTGTATGATAAAAACACTAAAAAGTCAAAAGGATTTGGATACGTTGAGATGGATGATACAGATCATGCAATTAATGCGATTAATGCTTTAAATGGATTTGAAATAAATGGTAGAAAATTGGATGTAAAAATTGCTTCTCCTAAAACAAACAGACCAATCAAAAAAGATACACCAAAGCCAGATAAAAAACCATTTGTAAAAAATAATAGTTTCAATAAAGCTCCGAGAGATAATGGAAATAGAAGTTTTTCTAGACCAAGTCAACCTCGCAGAGATGATGGGAATAAATAAGATTCAAAATTGAAAATTGAGGGAGTTAATTCTCCCTTTTTTTTATGATATAATTTTTAGATTGAATTTCTATCTTTGTGGTTTAAATTTTAGATATTAGAAGTTAGATGTTTGATTAATCCAAAATTCAAAATAATATATGTTACAAGCAATCGAACAAGGACATGTTCATTTTACAATTAGTGAAAAAGGGATTGGAACCATTGAGTTTGGTCATCCATTAAGTAATTCTTTGCCAGGGAAAATTTTAAGAAAACTCGCAGATACAATTACGGAATTAGGAAATAATGATGCCGTAAAAATTATCATTGTAAAATCTTCAGGTGAAAAAGCTTTTTGTGCAGGAGCAAGTTTTGACGAGTTAATCGCCGTAAAAGATTTGGAAGTAGGGAAAGTATTCTTTTCGGGATTTGCAAATGTAATTAATGCTTGTAGAAAATGCCCGAAACTAATTATTGGCCGTGTTCATGGAAAAGCAGTTGGAGGAGGAGTAGGTATAGCTGCCTCCGTTGATTATTGTTTTGCAACCAAAAATGCAGATGTAAAATTATCTGAATTAGCAGTTGGAATCGGACCATTTGTTGTTGGACCAGCAATAGAACGTAAAATTGGTATTTCAAACATGAGTCAATTAGCGATAAATGCTTGTGAATGGCGACCAGCAGAATGGGCCTATAGAAGAGGTTTGTATGCTGATATTTTTGAAACAGAAGCTGAAATGGATAGCGAAATTGAAAAATTAGCAAATACATTAGCGAAATCAAATCCAGAAGCGATGAAAAAGTTAAAAGATATATTTTGGGAAGGAACAGAAAATTGGGACACTTTATTGGTCGAAAGAGCAGAAATAAGCGGTCGATTAATATTAAGTGAATTTTCCGTAAATGCGATTAATGCTTTTAAGGGAAAATAGATTTTAGCTTTGGAAATGTAAAAAAATGAATATATTTTCAATCTTTTTTAAAAATCAGTTGTTAATAAAACTTAGAAATCATATCTTTGCACCCCCAAATTAGGGGAATTGTCTTATTTAATTAATAAATATTGTGAATACATTAAGTTACAAAACTGTTTCTGCTAACAAAGAAACTGCTGATAAGCAGTGGTTTGTAGTGGATGCTGAAGGCCAAACAGTTGGTCGTTTAGCTAGTAAGGTAGCGAAAATCATTCGTGGTAAACACAAAGTGAATTTCACACCTCATGCTGACTGTGGCGATAACGTTATCGTTATCAATGCAGAAAAAGTATCATTTTCTGGTACAAAATTGGTGAATAAAGAGTATATGCGTTACACGGGATATCCAGGTGGACAACGTTTTACTTCAGCTGAAGAAATGTTAAGAAAACACCCAACACGTTTAATTGAAAAAGCGGTTAAAGGGATGTTGCCTAAAAACAAACTTGGAAATCAGTTGTTTACTAATTTAAAAGTTTATGTTGGAACAGAGCACAAACAAGAAGCTCAAAAACCAACTGTATTAAATCTTGATACATTTAAATTATAATTATGGAAGTAATTAATTCATTAGGAAGAAGAAAAACTTCTGTCGCTCGTATTTACCTTTCAAAAGGTACAGGTGCAGTAGTCGTAAATAAAAAAGATGTTAAGGAGTTTTTTCCAGTAGCAGTTCTTCAATCAAAAATTAACAGACCATTCGAATTAACTGACACAGTTGGTCAATACGATGTGAAAGTAAATGTTTTTGGTGGTGGTATCAATGGTCAAGCTGAAGCTATTCGTTTAGCAATTGCTCGTGCATTGGTTAAAGTTGCAGAAGAAAACAAAACTTTATTAAAAGCAGAAGGTTTAATGACACGTGATCCAAGAATGGTTGAACGTAAAAAACCAGGACAACCAAAAGCTCGTAAGAAATTTCAATTCTCGAAACGTTAATATTATTTGGCGGTTGTTTAGTATCCAAATTTCAGAGCACCTGTCAGTCAATTGATTGATCCCTCTGTTGTTGATTACTAAAGGAACGTAAACAATTAAAAATTTTTAGATATGTCAAAAGTAACTTTTGAACAATTATTAGAAGCAGGTGCTCACTTTGGACACCAAAAAAGAAAATGGAACCCGGCAATGGCGCCGTATATCTTTGAAGAAAAAAAAGGTATTCATATCATTGATTTAAATAAGACAATTGCACATCTTGATCAAGCTTGTGCGGCAATGAAACAAATTGCTAAGTCGGGTAAAAAAGTTCTTTTTGTTGCGACAAAAAAACAAGCTAAAGAAATCATCACTGATAGAGTGAAAGAATTAAATATGCCATTCGTTACTGAAAGATGGACAGGTGGTATGTTAACAAATTTCCAAACAACAAGAAAATCTATTCGTAAAATGTCAACTATTGACAAAATGAAAACGGATGGAACTTGGGAAACATTGAACAAACGTGAGCGTTTATTCAAAACACGTCAACGTGAGAAATTAGAAAAAAACTTTGGATCTATTGCTGACATGACTCGTCAACCAGCAGCTATTTTCATCGTTGATATATTAAAAGAGCATATTGCATTAAACGAAGCAAAAAGATTAGGTATTCCTACATTTGCAATGGTTGATACAAACTCTAATCCTCGTTTAGTGGATTTCCCAATCCCTTCAAATGATGATGCTACAAAATCAATTGCTGTAGTTTTGGATGCTATCACAGGAGCAATCAAAGAAGGTTTAGAAGAGCGTAAAAACTCAAAAGATAAATCTGATTCTGATGAAGAAGCACCTAAAGCAAAGGCTGCTAAAGTTGAAGAGGTAGCTGAAACAGGTGAAACAAGTACAAAAGAAGATTAATTTTTAAAATATTTTTAGCTATGGCAATCACAGCTTCAGAAGTAAATAAATTACGTCAACAAACAGGTGCAGGTATGATGGACTGCAAAAATGCGTTAGTTGAATCAAATGGAGATTTCGAACAAGCAGTCGATATTTTACGTAAAAAAGGTCAAAAAATTGCTGCTAAACGTGGTGAAAATGAGGCTAAAGAAGGTGTAATTTTCGCTCAAACAAATGGAGAAGGTAACACAGGTATAATTTTAACATTAAACTGTGAAACTGATTTTGTAGCGAAAAATGAAAACTTCAGAAATTTCGTTCAATCTATCGTAGATATTGCTTTAACAAATTTACCAAATTCAGTTGAAGAGTTATTAGCATTACCTTATGATGCTAAATTATCAATCGAAGAAAAAATTACAGAGCAAATTGGTGTTATTGGTGAAAAACTAGTTATTTCTGGTTTTTCTAAAGTTTCTGCGGATAAAGTTGTTTCTTACAACCATCCAGGAAATCAATTGGCTACTTTAGTTGCTTTAAATAGTGCAAGTTCAGATGCTGAAGAAGCAGGGAAACAAGTAGCTATGCAAGTTGCTGCAATGAACCCAATTGCATTAAATAAAGACGGAGTTGACGCTCGTACAATCGAACGTGAATTAGAAGTTGGTAAAGAGTTAGCTATTCAAGAAGGTAAACCAGCTGAAATGGCTGAAAAAATCGCTCAAGGGAGATTGAATAAATTCTTTCAAGAAAGTACTTTGTTAAGCCAACAATTTATTAGAGATAATAAAGTTACGGTAGAACAATTTTTAACTACATCTGAAAAAGGATTAACAGTTACTGAATTCAAACGTTTTTCTTTAAGCTAGTCTTAAATTAGAATATATTGAAGGCTGAGTCATTTGATTCAGCCTTTTTTTTATGTTCATTCTCGAATGTATATTTTTAGAGAAACAAAAAAAACATGAAAGTTTCCCTCCATGTTTTCGAATTTAACACTAAAAATAAAATAATTATTTGATTTGAAAAGGTTGAACAGTTGATTTACCTTCAATATCAGTTACTTTTAAAAAATAGGTCCCTGGATTAAATGTTGTGAAATTAAAATGAAGATTATTTTCATCAACAGTTATTATTTTTTCTTCTGTATAAATATTTTGACCAATAATATTTGTAACTTCAATTGTTAATTTTCCAGAATTGTTTGAAACCAACGTTAGATTTATTTCACCAGTAGTTGGATTAGGGTATAAAGATGTTTGAAATGTTGTAACTTCTTGGATGTTATTTGTTCCACCTCCACCATTGTTTGTAGCACAAACCGTAACCGCATTGTCGATAACACCTTTCATGGCAGCGTATGAACTTGCATGATCATTTCCGAGACTATTAAATAAATCCGCCATTATTTTTTTATCAGAAGGACAAATAACATTTATTGTAGGATAACCTTCAGGAGCATAATTGTTTAAATTAACTGTAACAGGAGATTCATTAACAACAGGATATGTTACCCCCGTTACCCAGTTACCATTTGTATTTGGACCAGTTCCATTCAAATCATCTGCGCCAGTAGAAGCATCACCTTCATAAAATAATACTCTAATTTTATTTGTCCCTGTTGGTCCGTATTCAGCATTCAATTCTTCTAAAAAATGTTCGCTGTGAAATTCCCAACATGGACCACACCACGTAGCAGATACATCAAATACAACAACATATCCAGAATCTAGAATACTGTATAAATGTTGCGAATGCCCATTGATATCCGTCACTGTAAAATCTGACCCTGTAGAACCTACTTGTGAGAATGAAATACTTGAAGCTGTTACAATAGCAAAAGTTGTAAAAATTTTTCTCATAATTTATTAAGATTTATAATTTCACACAATACTAGTGTTGTTTTTATTTTGTTGCAAATCAGTATTGTAATAAAATTTAATACCTGTTTTTCTTCTTTTTGTAAGAATTCAAATATTCAATAGGGGATTCGTTTATTTTTACCGTCAGTAGTTATTTAAGCATTTAGAAAAATGTTTAATAAAATAACAAAATCCCTGTAAATTGTTTGTGTTTAGATGAATTTTGCTTATTTCTTCAGGAGATAACTTTCAAATGATTCTTGATAGCCTATAAATTGAATAGATTAAAGATTTGATGGAAACAAACAAATGGAAGATTTTGAAATTTTAGAAAATAAATTCAATCTTCAGAAATTGACGAATTAATCAGATTTTATCAGCTACTATTTGATTCTTAATTTGATTTATTTTCTTACATCAATTTATTTGAAAATTAAGCGCTAAAATCGTTATATTTGCACGGTCTCAATACTGGTAAATATGAAATATAAAAGAATTCTGTTAAAGCTTAGCGGTGAATCTCTGATGGGAGATAAACAATTTGGAATAGATAATGTCAGATTAAGTGCTTATGCTGAGGAAATTAAAGAAATTCATAATTTAGGAGTAGAAATTGCAATTGTAATTGGTGGAGGAAATATTTTTCGTGGAGTTCAGGCCGAACAAGGAGGAATGGACAGAACACATGGGGATTATATGGGAATGTTAGCTACAATGATCAATAGTATGGCATTGCAAGCAGCATTAGAAAAAGCTGGAGTAAGTACAAGATTGCAATCAGCGATAGAGATGAAAGAAATTGCTGAACCGTTTGTTCGAAGAAGAGCTGTTCGTCATTTAGAAAAAGGAAGAGTTGTTATTTTTGGAGCTGGAACAGGGAATCCATTTTTTACAACAGATTCAGCTGCTTCATTGCGAGCAATTGAAATAAATGCGGATGTTATTTTAAAAGGAACACGTGTAGATGGAATCTATACAGCAGATCCAGAAAAAGATAAAACAGCAACAAAATATGATACCATTAGTTTTGATGATGTTTTTCAAAAAGATTTAAGAGTGATGGACATGACGGCTTTTACTTTGTGTAAGGAAAATAATCTTCCAATTATTGTTTTTGATATGGATACTCCTGGTAATTTAAAGCACTTAATGGAAGGGAATAAAGTGGGAACCGTGGTAAGTTTATAATTGAAAAAATAGAGTAAAAATGACTGAAGACTTAATAATGATTTATGATGATTTTAAAAGCTCAGGTGCAAAAACACTGGATCATTTAGATTTTGAATTAGCTAAAATCAGAGCAGGTAAAGCTTCTCCAAGTATGTTGCAAGGGGTAATGGTTGAGTATTATGGAACAATGACACCAATTACTAAAGTGGCAAATGTTGGGACTTTAGATGCTCGGACAATTACAATTCAAGCATTTGAAAAAAATATATTGAATGATATTTCAAGAGGAATAATCAATGCAAATTTAGGTTTTGCACCTCAAAATAATGGGGAGATGTTAATTATTAACGTCCCTCCTTTAACTGAAGATCGTAGAAGGGAATTGGTAAAACGATCAAAATCAGAAGGTGAAAATGGAAAGGTAATCATTCGTAATCATCGAAAAGATGCGATGGACATGGTAAAAGATTTGAAAAATGATGGACTTTCAGAAGATTTAGTGAAAACAGCAGAAACTGAAATACAAAACATTACGAATTCATTTATTAAAAAAATAGACGATTTAATAGATGTTAAAGAAAAAGAAATTATGACGATATAATTTTCTTAAAATTGCATAAAAGTATTTGAAAAGGTTGCCCAATTGAGGATGACCTTTTTTATTGAATAACTTTAACCTCAACTCTTCGGTTGGCTTGTTCTTCATACGCAAATTGAGGTTTGGGATAAATGGGTTTCGTATTTCCATATCCAATTGAAGTCATTCGTTCTTTATTAATACCGTTTTCAGCGAGATAAATCAAGACTCTTTTAGCGCGTGCTTCGGATAATTTTTGAGCAGCAAATGAATTATCACCAATTGCAAAAACATGGCCTTGAATTTCAATTTTTACTTCGGCATTTAATGCCATAAAATCTTTTAAACGTCTTAATTTTGCTTCTGAACTTGGCATAAAATCACTTGTTCCAGGATAGAATTCAATTTCTTCAATTTGGATACTTTTACCTTGTCCTAAAGGTTCGAGCCAAATAGTCATTTCTTTATTTTCATTCAAGGTAATTGTTTCTGCCCGATCTGCAAAAAAATACCCTTGCGCATCACATTTAATCTTTATTTTACCCGATTTAGTAAGCGTGAAATAAAAATCACTTCCGGAATATAGGGCTGCAATATCTTTGATTCCCTCAATTGTAAAATTGGCAATTACAGGTTTTCCATTGGAGGCATCTCTAACAATTACTGACAAATATGGAGAAAAATCATCATCCCGTTTATCGACAATTTTAGAATCTGATGAATTTCCATCGGACGCAATAGATTCAAATTTTAAAACTAATTTTAGTTTACCTATTATTTTTTCACTTGTATTAATTAATAATTTAATTTTTTGACCTTCTCTCATTTCTAATGAGTACAGATAATTTTCATTAATATTTTTAGATAGACCTATAGTTTGAGATTTTGAATTGGTTATTAATCTTAAAATTTCAGCTATTCCAGTCTTTATTTCTTGACAAGGATCTTCACTGGCCTGATCGAAAATAGCCATTTGTAAATTGCCTTCCAAAAGACTTGCATCAATGTTTAAAAAACCATGAAAAGGGGCAATAAATGTGCACCAAATAGAATTTGTTTCAGTTAAATTACTTAAAGCGGGATAATTTTTTAAATCATTATCTCTTCCTGCCTTACCTGTTAGTTGAATTGAAAAAGTACCAGGTTCAATAATATTCATTGCTCCATCACAATCAGATATAGCATCAGAAACGCCATTGTAATCTTGACTATAAATGAGATTACAACATGTAAATAATATGATGTATAATATTAATCTATTCAATTGAACAATAGTTTGATTGGTATATACGATTTTTTATTTGAAATGTTACAATCAAATATTATTCCTAAAAATTTAGACTACTTATCTAAAAAAAAACAAAGGATAAAAATATAATCCAGATTATATATCTTAGTTTGATTAAAATCTGAGTGTAAAATTTTAATTGAGTAAAGTTTATTAGATAATTTAATATAAAATTATGTTTAGGGTTTTGAAACAAATAAAAAAAAATATATTTGTGCCGTCAAAAAGTGACAAAACCAAATTGTTTAAATTAAATTCAAAAAAAAGATAAAAAAAGTATTGTTAGTAGCAGTAGCAGGGTATTTGTATTAGCTTCTTGTAAAAAAGATTATACATGTGATTGTAAAGTTAATGGAGTAGTAACGTCTTCAAAAATGATGAAAGTTAAGAAAAAGATGCTTAAGCTTCATGTGATGCGTTAAATACATCAGCTAAAATCTCAGGAGAATCTCGTATTTTAAAATAATTAAAAACACATAATTATTTAAGGAAGCTTCGGCTTCCTTTTTTTTATAAATTAGTATCGATGATAAAAAAAATATTTTCTATTGTATTGCTTTTATTTAGTTTATTCTTTTCAATAAAATAGAATTGACATTAATAAATTTTGGATGTTCTTGGACTTTATCTAAAATTATCACCTATTTTCTTCTTATATTATGTGGTGTGATTATGATGTTAAACTTTCAGGTTTTTCAATCCAGATGGTTGAAATTTAGTTTAAAAATTGTTCTTTTAATTTTACCGTTTTCAATTGGATTTGCATTTCATCCAATTTATGAAGGAGATTTTGCGTTAAAAGGGCAAAAAGTGCTTACAAATCATTCAAAATCCGATTTTAAAAAGAATGGGCTAACCGTTGTAGCAATTGTTGATTGTCCTTTTTGTTTTTCTTCAATTTCTAAGTTGAAAATGATAAAAAAAAGGAACCCTAATATAGCTATTGATTTTGTGGTTTGTACGAAAGATAAAAATTATATAACAAATTACATCAAAGAAGCAGAAGGAGTATTTAAGATTCGTTTGGCTGAAAATCCAGATTCGTTAGCATTAATTGCCGGATGGAGATTTCCTACATTCATTAAAGTTGAAAATAAAAAACCAGTTTATTTATGGTCAAATGATCAATTTGGTGTGAGGGCAATTGATCAATTAGAGTCTAACTATTAAAATTATAATTCAAGGTAAATCGCTCCATTTGAATTGACACGAATAATTAAATCGTTGATAGAAGGATAGATATTTTCTAATTGTATAGATTTTATCGTTCCTTTTAGGGTGATATCTTTAATTTTAGTAGCGTTTATTTGTTTATTTAATGTTTCTTTAATATTTATAATTTGAGGTGTTAAGTCAAAAACAGTATTTGTTTTTATGGCGTCCGTAATTTTATCATTAAACAACCATTTGGCAGATTTTAACAAGGCACTTTTCGTTTTTACATCAAATTCAATATCTGGAAAAGAAATGGTTTGAGTTTCTTTATTAAAAACAGGCGTCCCCGTTAAATATAATATTCCTTTCTTTTTACCTGAAAATGCAATTTCAAAATTTATTTTTTGATTGGATGCCCCATGAATTTTTATGGATTCAAAGATCACTTTTTTTCCTTTGATTTCAATTTCTTTTCCATTAATTTCTTTAGTTATTAAGTGGCTTAAGGAATCGTAGTTAGCTTTGATATCCATCGTCAAATTAAATCCTTCTGAATTAGTAAAATCTGATAATTTAGGTAAAGGTGGGTTCGATTTTTGAGGTATTAAATTTGTGCTTAATATGGGTTTTAGGCCTAATGAAAGTTCAATATGCGCATAATTCCCAGAAAATTTTAATTCATCTAAATTAATTTTGCTTGGATTGGCATATAAAAAGCCATAGTTACCTAATGAAATAGGATCTGATAACATTTTCCAGGCATCTAAAGCTTGAGATTTTATATCGACATTTCCAATTTCTTTGTCGATCACTTTTTCCAAATCTTTTAATGCTTTTGTAATTTCTTCTTTTAATGTTTTGGAAGCATCATATTTAAAAACAGTAATTTCGCAAGGATCTTTGATTTCAACTTTTTGCAAACTTGTTTCCGCTTTTAATTTAAAATCAGGTGTAATATTTAATTTAGTTTTGTAGCCAACGGTTATCTTTCTTAATGGCTCATTTATTCCGCAGCTAGCGTATAATCGAGGTATTACACAATTTCCTTGGTTGTCAAAAAGACTGGTGCATTGAGGACAATAATTTATTTTAAGCGAATATTTTCCATCAACCTCAAAAGATAGTGCATTTTTTTGACCATTGAAAAGAATGGGATCTCTATAAAAAATATATGAAAAACTCACTCCTTCACAATTTTCTTCTTTTCCAGTAAATTTTTTAGGAATAGAGTTTTCTGTTTCTTTAAAATAAGGAGATAAATTTATTTTTATAGGAACGACAATGGATGATAATGGTTGTTCTAAAAGTGGTAATTCAGCAACTTCATTTACTGGAGCATCTGGCTTTATTGAACCACATGAGGAAAATAATAAAACGATAGAAATGCTTGAAAATAGTTTGGTAAAATGAATCATGAGAAGAATAACTTAACAATAACAAAAAAACAAATTTAATCATTTATTTTCCAAGTATTGGGATAATTTTATTTTGAGGTGCTGGGAGTTTTAAATAGAAAAAATTTCTACTTTAGGATTCATGGAAAAAAAGAGTACCGATCAAAGTTCAATACAATCTCATTTGTATAGTTTATTAGTTCCTCAAGAGATATTAAA
>JACOTM010000010.1 GCA_016178305.1 Flavobacteriia bacterium
GTTTTCTTGGTTGTCGTCCCCGGTTGTTTACTTCAGCCCAAGCCCGAAGCGAAAATCAGAGTGTTTTAATAATTGTTTTCCCGAAGTGATTTTCGAAACTTTTTCTGGTTTGATAATCTTTCTTTAGGCATTTCCACTAACGTTTTTCGGCTACGAGCAGCGGCGCTCTGGAATTAGTACGTCTCAAGCCGTTGATTGTAACCGATGTTAGTACCTGCTGTGAGCACACGACCTGCTCTGGTTTTCAGGTAATGTTTGTCTCTTGAATTCAACTTTTTTTCAAACCGATATTTTTATTTCGAGGTCATTCTTTGTTCTAAACACCAAATTTAATATTGTTTGTCAAAATTCTAATTGTAAATGTCCAACTGTTATTGTCCGTATTCTAATTGTCAAATGTCAACTTCTCTGTACCCAGCGCATCCGGAATTGAACGTCAGTCGTAGGCTTCGGGCTTTAATCGTCAAAAGCCAAGTTTTCTGAATTCGAAGCAAGAAATGTTATTTTTCAGATTCACTTTATTCGGAGCTTCAGCATCGAGCAGTTGGTACTACTTTATGTTCAGTTTTACCATTTTTTCCACCAAGGTTTTCCTTTTTCATTTTTTCCTTGAGATGGATTCATTAATTGAAAAAGTTCCTTCAATTGTGTAACAGCTTCCATGTTTGAGTCTTCGAACAAAATTCTGTCATCTCCCATTGATGCAATAATTTTAAAAATCTTCTGATTATGCGTAAATTTTTGTACAACAACGTCAGAAATTAGTACTTTATATAAATTTTCGAGTAAAATATATTTGAAAAAATCTAAATCAAATTCCCTTTCTTCAATTTTAATTTCAAAAATACATGTTTGACATTGTATTTCATTTTTATTTAACAAATGTAATATTGCAGCATTTATTTTTGTACCAATTTCAACTTCATTTTCGTGAGCAATGTTAATTTTTAAGATAAATGTATCACCTTGTACTTCATGTGTGCTGTTTATCACAGATTGGCTAAATTTAGTAGGCAATCTGTCCAATTCTTTAAAAAGAGGGTTCATGATTTTATCAATAAATTTGAAATTCCCAATTTTATTAAAATTTTCATTTTCATCTAGCTGAAAAACAACACCAAAAAAAAGACCTTCTTTTTCTCTAACATCAAAAGATTTTACGGCTATGATGTTTTTTGGTCCTGTACTATCTAGTTGAATCATTGTTTCATAGCCTAAAATGAACTGATCAAAAGGTTCTTCAATTTTATTTATTAATTCAATAGCTCTTGATAAATCGTCTTCTGAATCTTCAAAAATAAGTGTTTTTATTTTTTTACTCTCATTATATACAAATAAGAAAGGTGAACATATTTTCGCTGTACTTTTTAGATATTGTCCCCAGAATAAAGCTTCAAAAGTCCTATTTTCTAACAATTTATCTCCTTTAAAAATTTCCATTTTTCTATTATTTTAAATTAATATTTATGTATTCTAAATGTCAAATGTCACGTTTCCTGAAATCGAAGCAAAATTGATAGTTTCATATTCACTTTATTCCGAGCTTCAACTTCGAGCAGTTGGTACTAACGTTTTGCTGCTTGGCGATGTGGCGGAGTTTTCAGCAGAATAGGAGTAGAAAGTACAATCCTCACTTTAAACACCAAATTGTCTTAGAAGCAATTCGCCCGCCATATTGCCAAACAGCTGTTAGTAGCTGCTTTTTTCTAAATGATAAACTCTTGTTCTCCCATTAATTCTATTATTGGTTCAATGTTTTGGTATAATGTTATTTCTTCACTATATCCAATTTCAACATTATATTTTTTCATAATAAAAGAAATCTGACTTTGAAGTAAATCAGTATTAATATCATTTGTTGGAAGTAATTTTAGTCCTTGTCTTCCATTTGTTATTAATATCATAAGATTTGAAGATTGATTAATTATTTTTTCGAAAAAGTACAAAGCCTCTATTCCATGTTCTCTACAAATAGTTTTGATTTCATTAATAAAAGCAATTTTATGATTAACACTTAAATTACAATCTAATCTGAATTTAATATTGAAACCATTATTATTCTTTAAATTATTTCGTTCAAGCTTTAAAATACTAGGAGTCCACTTATTTTTTTTCTTTTGATAAGTTTCATCGTAGAGAAAGAAAAATTTAGGATACTTGTAGTCATCATTTTCAATATTCACAATTTTGATATTTTCTTCTCGTAACATTTTTTCTATTTCAGTAATAAATAAAAAATGATAATCAAATAAAGTGTAACTTTCTATACCAATTTTCATTTGGCTGTCACCTTCGAACACGAATAAAGTAACTTCATTGTGTGAATTAATTAGTTCCTTTAATCGTGAAATAATTTTATATGGTTTGTTGACTTCAATAGTTGTTACAAGTTTTGCTTCAATTTCAGCATATCCAAATCCTCCTCCAATAAATTTGAAATATTCAAAATTATAAAGTTTGCTTGGAAATTCTGAATACCAATATGTACCTACAGTCATAGTTTTAATTTTAAATAAAAAAATGTTTCGTTAATATGAATTTTTTGAGTTATTGTCTAGTTGCTACTAACGTTTTGCGACTAGGCGTCAGCGGGCTGTCTGGACCTAGTGCATCTCAGCCCGTTGTCGCCTAGACGCTGTTATCTGATGCTGCCTTCGGGTGTAACCTACCATTTTCTTCCGGTTCTTGTTGTCTCTTGGATTCAACTTTTTAATATATGTATTTCCAAATTATTAATAAAATTACTATTACGAAAATTGTCATATTAATATAAATGTCATATCTTTTTTTAGGCAACTTGTGTTCAGGGTAATTTACTTGCCATTCTCCTGATTTCGCAAATTCAAAAAGCATATTTGGTGTTACAGGGATTCTACTCACTCTCTCATAAGGTGGTTTTATTATATTTCCTCCCAGATTTTGACCTTCTTCGTTTGTGTGAAAATACCATAAATATGATTCCATATCCACATTGAATTCTTTGCTGTAGTTATCAATTAATTCGTCGAAATCATCACCGTAAACATCTAAATCTAAAAATATATCAGTTTCATCTTTAACGTTTTTACAACAAGTTATGTCAGAGATAAATTTTGAAATTTGTTCCTTTAATTTTTTATTTTGTTTTTCGTCGTTCATTTTGTAACGAAGTATAATTTTATTTATTTCCGATTTCCCCCAAGCCCGAAGCGTGAATTTCAGGCAGTTTCAGATAACGTTTTGGTGCTAGGCGACAGCGGGCTAACAGGTACAGTACTTTTCGCCCGTTGTTGCCTAACACCTGTTAGCAGATGCTACGTTCGGGTGTAACCTACTTTGCTTTTTGGTTGTTTTTTTGTCTCTCGAATTCTGTTTTTTTTATTAATGTAAATCAGGCAATTCCATATATATCCCGAGTTCATATTTTCTTACAAGTGTCATTTTAACATACTCATTTTTACCCTCTATTTTAATTTTCTCTAAACTAATTATTTCAAACTTAGAATATTCGTTCAGTCCCTTATTTAAAAATAAAAAAAATGAACGATTGTCAAACACAATTTTAAATTTTAAATTCGATTTTTCAAATGAAATAGTACTTATTGGAGGTTCATGGCATAATATTGTTTCAATAATTGTTATTTTATTTTTGTTGTCAAGATTCCAATTGATTTCATTGCACCAATTTTCGGATAAATACATGTAGTAGTTATTATAAAAATAAATTGTATCGGATGAAAAATAGAGACTATCGTCATTTTTAGTTGTCCATGATTCATTTATTAATTCACCTAAATCATTTTTTTTCGTTTTTAAAATATTTTTGATTGATTTATTGGATAGGCTTATATTATCTATTTGTCCAAATAATAGAGAACTAAATAAAAATGATGTAATAAAAATTAAATGTTTCATTTAGGTTTTTTAAAATATTAATTATTACTCGTGGTCTTCCGTAAATTGAAATCGAAGCAAAATTTTAAAACTTCATCGGTTTCCCCCAGACCCGAAGTGTGAATTCACGTAGTTTCTGCTAACGTTTTGCGACTAGGCGTCAGCGGGCTATCTGGAAATAGTGCATCTCAGCCCGTTGTCGCCTAGACGCTGTTGTACGATGCCGTGAGCACACGACCTGCTCTGGTTTTCAGGTAATGTTTGTCTCTCGAATTCAACTTTTTTTCAACCGCTATTTTTAACTTTCGAGGTCATTTTTTGTCATAAACACCAAATTTAATAATGTTTGTCAAACTTTGGTTCTCAAACCGTGGTTGTCAAAATCCTATTTGTAAAGTTTTTTACTCTGCTTCGAAATTTATTAATTTTATAATGTAAAAAACCTTGTTAATTTCAAAAGCACTAAATCCTATTGTACAATTTTCTCCTTTATTATCATACATGATTTTACCGCTATAAGCATTTAATTCTTGATCATTTTTATCTAGTGTAAGCTGAGTTTTTACTATTTTCACATCGTTTTCAGCATTTATTTTAGACAATATTTTTTTTGATTCATTTTCCCATTTTGGTAATAGGGTTTTCATAACTGTACCACCATCTTTAGTGAATTTTGATTTAAAGGGTTTTGAAAATTTTGTCAAAAGGTCTTCATAAGTTATATAAACATCTTTGAACTCAATCTTTTTTTCAATTAATAATTCTATTTTTTCAAATATATTATTTTTTGTAATCTCAATTTTAGTTTCCACTTTTTCTTTTTCTAAACTTGTTTTATCAGAGTTGTCTTGGTTTGTACAAGAAGTTATTATTAAAAGAGATAGAATTGATAATTTAATGATTTTCATTTTTATTTTTTATTAGTTATTATTTAATTTTCGTTTTTAATATCATACCACTGACTCTGTGTTTGCCTAATTCATAAATGAATGTTAGCCGTAGTCTTCGGGTTCTATAAGTCATGAATCAAGTTTCCTAATTTTGAAGTGAGAATTGTTAGTTTCAAGTTTCATTTTATTCGGAGCGTCATTTCGAGCGGTTTCGTACAACGTTTTGGTGCTAGGTGTCAGCGGGCGCTCTGGATCTAGTGCATTTCAGCCCGTTGTCACCTAACACCTGTTATGCCTTGCCGTGAGCACCAAGCCAACACAGTTTGTCCGAGCGTCGTTGTCTCTCGAGTTTAATTCA
>JACOTM010000011.1 GCA_016178305.1 Flavobacteriia bacterium
AACCTAATCAAATAAAACAATTCCTTTAGTTGGCTATCAGAAATAAATAACTAATTTTGCGCCTTTATGAATGGAATTAATGGTAACACAGGAATTACAGTCTACTGTTAGAGATATATTCGCTTCTTATTTGGAGCAAAACGGTCACAGGAAAACTCCTGAACGATTTGCTATACTTGCAGAAATCTATAATTACAAAGGGCATTTTGATATTGAATCGTTGTACATCAAAATGAAAAATCAAAACTATCGTGTTTCGAGAGCTACGCTTTACAATACGATTGATTTACTACTTGCTTGTAATTTAGTTCAAAAGCACCAATTTGGAAAGAATATTGCGCAGTTTGAAAAATCACACGGGTCAAAACAACATGATCACATTGTTTGTACTGACACAGGAGAACTTATAGAGTTTTGTGATCCTCGGATTCAATCTATAAAAGCAACAATTGAAGAAGTTTTCGGAATTACGATTCATCACCATTCATTGTACTTTTACGGGGTAAAAAACAAAAAAAATGAGTTTTAAATTCGAAATTAAAGAAAAAGATAATACAACTGTTTTATCTTTAATCGGTAAGGTCTTAACAGATGAATCTATTTTAAATGTCAAGCAGCTGATGAATTCTCATATCGAAGGTAAAAATTCAAATATCATATTTAATTTTTCACAATTAACCCACATTAATTCAACAGGAATTAATTTCATTATGAAATCGCTAACTAAAGCTAGAATTCACAATGGAGACTTAGTCCTTTTTGGAATTTGTGGAACAATTGAAAACTTATTTAAGATAACTAAATTAAATGAAATATATACGATTTACACTTCTGAAGAAGAAGCTGTAAATCACTTTAAGAAATAGAAGAATGAAAGTAGATGTATTATTAGGATTACAGTGGGGAGACGAAGGAAAAGGGAAAATCGTTGATGTATTAACACCTAAATATGATATTATTGCACGTTTTCAAGGTGGACCAAATGCTGGGCACACTTTAGAATTCGAAGGAATTAAACATGTTTTAAATACAATTCCATCAGGAATTTTTAGAGCAGATGTAAAAAATTTAGTAGGTAATGGAGTTGTTATCGATCCTGTTTTATTTCAAAAAGAATTGGAAAAATTAATTCCATTTAATATTGATTATAAAAACAGACTTGTAATTTCTAAAAAAGCACATTTAATTTTACCAACACATCGCTTGTTGGACGCGGCATCAGAAACAGCAAAAGGAAAAAACAAAATCGGCTCTACATTAAAAGGAATTGGACCAACATACATGGACAAAACTGGTCGTAATGGTTTGAGAGTTGGTGATATTTTCTCTCCAAATTTCAAAGAAAAATACGATGTATTGGTTGAAAAACACGTTGGTATTTTAGAACATTATGAAGGTTTTGAATACAATCTTGCTGAGTTGGAAGGGCCTTGGATAGAAGGGATTGAAACTTTGAAAACATTACAAGCTGTTGATAGTGAACATTACTTAAATGATGCCTTAAAAGCTGGAAAACGAATTTTAGCTGAAGGTGCACAAGGAACAATGTTAGATATTGATTTTGGAACATATCCTTTTGTAACTTCTTCAAATACAGTTACAGCTGGAACTTGTACTGGTTTAGGTATTGCTCCTTCAAAAATTGGAAATGTGATTGGTATTTTCAAAGCATATTGCACCCGTGTTGGAAGCGGTCCTTTCCCTACAGAATTAGACAATGAAGTAGGAGAGTTAATCCGTAAACAAGGGTTTGAATTTGGAGCAACTACAGGTCGAGCAAGAAGATGTGGTTGGATAGATATACCAGCATTGAAATACGCTATTATGATTAATGGTGTTACTGAATTAAACATGATGAAATCAGATGTTTTAGACTGTTTTGAAACTATTAATGTTTGTACTCACTACATCATTAATGGAGAAAAAATGGATTACTTCCCTTACGATGTTAATGATGTTGAAGTAACTCCTGTTTTAGAAGAAGTGAAAGCTTGGAATACAGACTTAACGCAATTAACGTCTTTCAAAGATGCTCCAAAAGAATTAAAAGATTATGTTACATATTTGGAACGAATTTTGGAAGTTCCAATTACAATTGTATCTGTTGGTCCTGACAGAACACAAACGTTAGAAACAAAAATATAAGTTTGAAAAAACAATTTGACATACATAAAATTGCGCTTACATTAGGCGCAATTTTTTTGTTTTGCTATTTCGGTAGTAGTCAAAATAATATTCTTGAACTTTTACCCGGTGCTGAAAAAATGGGCTACAACGAAAAACTAGGATTTCATTACCTTGTTGGCGGTGTTAACTTCACTTATCAGGGAAATACAATGTATTGTGATTCTGCTCACTATTATGATAAAAATCAAGAAGTCAAAGCTTATGGAAATGTACATATTACGAAAGACGATATTAACTTATTTTGTGATTCCCTTTATTACAATGGAAAAACTAGAAAAGCAAAACTTTGGAGTAAAGTTAGAGTTCGTGATCTAGAATATAAATTAACTTCTGACACTGTAGAATATGACACAAAACAATCTCTAGCTATATACCGTTATGGTGGAAAAATTGAAAGTATAACCTCAGATGAAGTTTTAACGAGTCGAGTAGCTTACATGTACACAGATGCCAAAAATTTTATTTTTAGTGGAAAAGTCAATTACAAGACTCCAGATTTAAAAATGACAACGGATACCTTAAAATATTTTTACCAAAAGAAAATAATACAGTTTTATGGACCAACTAATATTCTCAATAAAAAAACAAAAATATACTGCGAGAAAGGGTGGTACAATACTATAACTGAAGATGGTACATTGTATAAAAATGCAAGCGTTATCGATCAAAACAATATTATTTCAGGCGATACGTTAATTTATCAACCTCAAAAAGAATTAATGATTGGGAAAGGAAATGTAACAATAATAGATACTTCCCAAAAAATTGAATTTCGTTCAAATTACGCTTACTCCAATGAAAAAACAAATATTTCCTACATAACAGGAAAAGCGTTGGTCTTAAAATTTTTAGAAACAAAAAAAGAAGATAAAACAGTCATTGACACTTTATTTATTCATTCAGATACGCTTTACACACTTAAAGATTCAAGCGGAAAAGCAGCGATTGTCCAAGGGTTTCATCATGTAAAAATGTTTAAAAATGATATGCAAGCAATGAGTGATAGTTTGGATTATAATCTAAAAAATGGAACTTTAAAACTATACTACTCCCCTATCATTTGGTCTCATAATTCCGAATTAAAAAGCGACTCTATGGAAGTATTATTCAAGGATACTATCATTGAAAAAGTCAATCTATATAACCATTCGACAGTATTGATGGAAATCGACTCTGGCAAATATTACAATCAAGTTGGAGGGAAAACAATTCATGCTTTTTTTTATGCGAATGAATTAATTAGAACAGATGTAAAAGGAAATGCAAAAACCATCTTTTTTCCAGAAAACACAGAAAATACGGATACTGCAACCGTCATCAAACGTATGGGAATGAACCGTGTATATTCAAGTGATATTCGTGTATATTTGGACAGTGGTGAAGTAAAAGGGATTACATATTTTGAAAAACCTGACGGTGTATTTTATCCAATGGATCAATTAAATAAAGAAGAGCAATTTATTCAAGATTTTAAATGGAACGCTTTACTACGACCTAAAACATGGCAAGAGATTTTGGAATAATAAAAGGGATAACCATAAATTATCCCTATAAACCTTAATCCAATTATAATTTTAAATTCACTCAGCTTCTTTCATATCCCATCTTTCAACTCTTTGAACACCTTCAACTTGTTCAAATTTCCCCATCAATTGTTCTAAATGTTCTGTGTCATATACCAGTACTTTTATTCTTCCTTCAAAAACTCCATCGTTTGTTTCAAAAGAAATAAAACGCATATTCACGTTGTGTTGATTTGATATTATTTCAGTTAATTTATTAACCAATCCAACACTATCAATCCCATATAATTTTATTGCTGCGATTCTTTCCGTTAGATCTTCTTTTCTCCATTTTGCTTTCACGCATCTAGCTGCATTTTTTGACATTAAATGGATTGCATTTGGGCAGGTATTTCGATGTATTTTTATTCCTTCATTATTCGTTTCAAATCCAAACACCTCATCTCCAGGAAGAGGATTACAACATCTTGAAATATGATAATGAATATTTTTATAATGTTCCCCTATAATAATCGTGTCTTTTCTATCAAAAACAGTTGCATTGGGATCATTTTCTGTAATTTCTTTTTGAGAAAAAGTTGGAATTTTTTTATCTAAAATTAACACCCCGTTTTTTTCTTCTATCTCTCGGATTCTGTTTAAATCTATTTTACCTTTAGCAATTCTAAAATACATATCGGTTGCACTTGAATAACCAAAGAATCGTTCTATCACACTAATATTGTCAACAATTAAACGAATATTAAGTTGTTTTAATTTTCGTTCTAAAATATCTTTACCATCTTGTGCAATTGCTTTCTTTTCATCATTCAAAGCATTTTTAATTTTTTGTTTTGCTCTTGCTGATGTTACCATACGAATCCAATCTTCAACTGGCTTTTGTTTAGGGGAAGTAATAATTTCCAACTGATCACCACTATGTAAAGCATAACTCAAGGGAACCAAACGGTTATTTACTTTTGCACCTATACATTTACTTCCAATATCGGTATGTAAATCGTAAGCAAAATCCAGAATTGTAGAGCCATTTGGTAAAACTCTTAAATCTCCTTTTGGAGTAAAAACATAAATTTCTTCTCGAAATAAATTCAACTTAAAGTCATTTACAAAGTCCATTGCATTTCCTTCAGAGTTTTCCATTAATTCTCTGATTTCTGCAATCCATCGGTCAAACTTGCTATCTTCCGCGTTTGATTCTTTATATTTGTAATGAGCTGCTAAACCTTTTTCAGCTATTTCATCCATTCTTTTAGAACGAATTTGTACTTCAACCCACTTCCCTGTTGGAGACATGACTGTTGTATGCAAAGACTCATATCCATTAGCTCTCGGTGTCGAAATCCAATCTCTTAATCGATCAGGACTGGGTTGATAAAAATCGGTTACAATACTGTAAATTCTCCATGCATCCGGTTTCTCTAATTCTATTGGAGTATCTACAATGATTCGAATTGCAAAAATATCATATACTTCTTCAAAAGGAACTCCTTTCGTGATCATTTTACGATAAATAGAAGAAATTGATTTCGTTCTTGCTTTAATATCAAAGATGTAACCTTCATGTAGAAGTGCTTCTCGAATTGGATTTACAAAACGTCTGATAAAACGATTTCTTACATCTTCTGTCGATTTCAAATTTGATTCAATATTTTTATAAACTTCTGGTTCAGTATATAACAAAGCTAAATCTTCCAGTTCTCCTTTGACAGAATAAATTCCCAATCGATGGGCTAATGGAGCATATAAAAATTTTGTTTCTGATGCAATTTTTAACTGCTTATCAGGTTTCATTGAACCTAATGTTCGCATATTATGTAACCGATCTGCCAGCTTAATTAAAGCAACACGAATATCGTCAGAAATTGTTAAAATCATCTTACGGAAATTTTCCGCTTGAATCGATACATTTTCATCAAAGACTTCTGGAATTTTAGTTAATCCATCAATTATTAATCGAACTTTAGGACCAAATAAATCTTCTATATCCTGCAATGTAATATGCGTATCTTCTACAGTATCATGCAATAATGCACATACAATTGAAGTTGCTCCCAATCCCATTTCTTCTGATACAATTCGGGCTACAGCAATCGGATGATAAATATAAGGTTCACCTGATTTTCGACGCATATCTTTATGTGCTTCTACCGAAACATCAAAAGCCTTGCGAATCATTTTCGTATCTTCTTTTGATTTAACTTTGGCTGTACGCATTAACCCTTTGAATGCATTCAAAATTTCTTTTCTTTCTTTTTCGATGTCGATTTCAGGGAACTCTTCTATTTTTTCGCTCATTTTCAGTTATTTTGCAGGTAATATTTTTGCTTTTACTTCTCCAAATCCAATTCTTACATTTTCATTTTTGCAATAGCCACGCATAATCACCGTATCATTATCTTGTATAAATTTTCTCTCAGTACCATCATTTAATAGCAAGGGTTTTGTTCCTTTCCAAGTCAATTCAAGCATTGAACCAAACGAATCTGGAGTTGATCCTGATATAGTACCTGAACCCATCATATCTCCACAACGTATATTACATCCGTTTACGGTATGATGCGCTAATTGTTGTGACATATTCCAATACATATATTTGTAATTAGATTTACAAATTACGCTTTCCGTTTTTTCTTCCGGCTGAATCAACACTTCTAAATGAATATCGTATGACTTTTCTCCTTCAAATTCCAAATATGATAATACCGCAGGATCTTGGATAGGTCCTGATACTTTAAATGGTTGAAGTGCATCCAGCGTGACAATCCATGGAGAAATAGACGATGCAAAATTTTTAGATAAAAAAGGTCCTAAAGGAACATATTCCCAAGACTGAATATCACGGGCAGACCAATCATTAAATAAACATTTTCCAAAAATAAATTCTTCAGCCTCATTTGTAGAAATTGAATCTCCCAAAGCCTTTCCTTCAAAAGTGATAAATGCCGTTTCCAGTTCAAAATCCAACATTCTACTGGGTGCAAAAATTGGATTATCTTCTGGGTTTGGCTTGATTTGTCCTTTTGGTCGATGTATATTTTGTCCGGATAATATCACTGTACTTGCTCTTCCATGATAACCAACAGGAATCCATAACCAGTTTGGTAATAAAGCATTTGCTGGATCACGAAACATCATTCCGACATTTGTTGCATGTTCCTTGCTCGAATAAAAATCAGTATAATCGCCTATTTGAATCGGCATACACATTTCTACATTGTCTATAGCGATTAAAACTTGTTCCAAATGATGTTGTTTGCTTTGTAAATCCTTTTGATTAACATTCAATAACTTTGAAATTCGATTTCTCAATTGCCTGATTCCTTCTTTCCCCGTTTTCATCAATTGATTCAAAAAAGGAGACTCAAAATCACTCAATTCAAAAGGCGTATTTTCTAAATATCCTAGTACAAATAAAGATTTTAAATCTAAAACATAATTCCCTATTCGAACCCCTACACGAGGGCTTAAATTTTCTGTTTTGAAAATCCCAAATGGCAAATTTTGAATTGGGAAATCAGAATTTGGAGGTACTTCTACCCAACTTTTCAGTGATGGATTGTTTGCTGCAATCATTTTTTAATCATAAAAATATAAAACAATAGAATAAAATGACTTCAAGACTAATTTAATCCTGTCTGAAGTATATCTAATGTAGTTATAATTTATTTAAACTAAATAATTTATAAAAAAGATGAATAAAATGAGACTCTTATCCCATATTTATCCGAATTATTTGAATATTTACGACAGAAGGAAATTAAACATTGAATCTAAAATGTAGAATATCTCCATCTTCCACAATGTATTCCTTACCTTCTACTTTGAATTTACCGGCATCTTTTACCGCATTTTCAGACCCTAAAGTTGTAAAATCATTGTATTTCATCACTTCTGCGCGAATAAATCCTTTTTCAAAATCTGTATGAATTACCGCTGCTGCTTTCGGAGCCGTAAAACCTTTTCCAATTGTCCAAGCTCTCACTTCTTTAACTCCACACGTGAAATAAGTTTGTAAATTTAATAAGGCATAAGCTGAGCGTATTAAACGATTTACTCCTGGCTCATCCAATCCTAATTCTTCTAAAAACATTTGACGCTCATCGTAAGATTCTAATTCAGTAATATCAGCTTCAATTTTCGCCCCGATTACTAAAACTTCCGCATTTTCATCTTTAACAGCTTCTCGAACTTGATCAACATATTGATTTCCAGTTTTTACAGAAGATTCATCTACATTACATAAATAAAGAACTGGCTTTGTGGTAATCAACTGAAATTTATCAACGATTTCCATTTCTTTTTCATCAAGCTTTAATGTACGAATAGACTTTCCTTGCTCCAACGCTTCCCTTATACGTTGACATAAATCATTTTCTTTTAAAATTTCTTTATCTCCTGATTTTAAAACTCTTGCTAAAGTTGAAATTTTCTTCTCAATAGATTCCAAATCCTTCAATTGAAGCTCAATATCAATAATTTCTTTATCTCTTACAGGATTTACAGATCCATCAACATGTATAATATTGCCATCATCAAAACATCTCAATACATGTATAATAGCATCCGTCTCACGAATATTGGCTAAAAATTGATTTCCCAATCCTTCTCCTTTCGAAGCTCCTTTCACCAAACCAGCAATATCAACTATTTCCATTGTTGTTGGAACAACTCTTTCAGGGTTCACAATTTTTTCTAACACTTCTAAACGAGGATCTGGAATTGAAATTGTTCCTACATTTGGTTCGATTGTACAAAAAGGAAAGTTTGCTGATTGTGCTTTCGCATTCGACAAACAATTGAACAAAGTTGATTTCCCAACATTAGGAAGTCCTACAATACCACATTTTAAAGCCATTCTTCGTAAATTTTGAATGCAAAGATAAGAAAGAAATAGAAATAATTTTTGGATTTTGGATTATGAATTTTGAATTCGGAAGATAATTTAAAATCAAAATTTCAAAATCAAAAGTTATTATACCTATTTTTATTCAAAAAAAAGAAAATGATCATTTTATACATCTTAGCTCCAATAGCTTGTTTCTTTGTGCTAATTAACTTTATCGGGTTATTTTTTCCACGATTAACGCGAATCCATGCATCAATTATTATTAACGAAAAACCAGAATTAATTTTTCCTGAAATTGCTGTTCTTTCCAATTTTGTTACTTGGGACCCATGGTCAAAAAGAGATCCAAACATTCATCAATCATTTGAAGGAAATCCAGGCAAGTTAAATTCAAAATATTCTTGGAAAGGAAATAAAAAAGTAAAAGAAGGTTCTATGACTATTTCTAATATTGAAGAAAATCAACTTGTTGAGCACATTTTAAATTTCGGTAAAGGAAATCCTTGTAAAGCACTTTTTAAATTAGTTCCCATTGAAAGTGGCACAGAAGTGTTCTGGGGTATCGAAATGAACATGGGGAAATTTCCTATGAGTCGAATAATCGGCTCTTTAATAAAAGGAATGTTGTATAAAGATTTCATACAAGGATTAGAAAGCTTAAAAATGAAAATTGAAAACCAAAATAAATAATCGAATGAAAATAACTTTATTATTTTTGATTTTAAGTACCATCTGTTTTTCTCAAAATACAGATTCAATCTTAATTCGTAACATCTATAATACCGCTTTAAGCCAAGGAAAATCTTATGAAGATTTAAGAGAATTATGTAAAAATATAGGTGCTCGTTTATCTGGATCAGCTGAAGCAGAGATGGCTGTTCAATGGAGTAAAAGAAAAATGGAGAGCTATGGTTTCGATAAAGTTTACTTACAAGAAATAAAAGTTCCGCATTGGGAAAGAGGAACTAAAGAATCGGGTTGGATTAAAACTTCTAAAAATGAACTCATAAAAGTAAATTTATTAGCATTAGGAGGTTCTATCGGAACAAATGGCTTATTAGAAGCTGAAATTATTGAATTTAAACATATAGATGATTTAAAAAAAGCAAAAAAAGCGGATATTAAAGGTAAAATTGTTTTTATCAATCAACCGATGAATGAAAAAGAAATTGTCACTTTCAGCGCTTATGGAGGTTGTTATGTAATACGTGGTAATGGTGCTATTGAATCAGCTAAATTAGGCGCTATCGGTGTCATTATTCGATCAATTGGAATGCCTATTGATGACCATCC
This sequence comes from Flavobacteriia bacterium, assembly GCA_016178305.1. GTDB lineage: Bacteria > Bacteroidota > Bacteroidia > Flavobacteriales_D > Crocinitomicaceae > CAIUKX01. The sequence goes on from JACOTM010000011.1 coordinate 9,850, forward strand.
TCATACTGGTTCTATGCACTATGAAGACAGTGTTCAAAAAATTCCAGCGGCAGCTATATCAACAAAAGATGCTGAAAAATTGAGTTCCGAATTAAAATTATCAAAATGTAAATTTGTTTTAGAAATGGATTGCAAAGATTTCCCTGATGCAATTTCGTACAATGTAATAGCTGAAATTACAGGATTAGACAAACCAAATGAAATCATCACTTTTGGAGGACATTTAGATTCTTGGGACACAGGAGAAGGTGCGCATGATGATGGAACTGGAGTCATTCATTGTTTAGAAGCTTTACGAATTTTAAAAACACTGAATTATAAACCAAAACATACCCTCAGAGTTGTATTCTTTATGAATGAGGAAAATGGTAACAAAGGTGGTCAAACATACGCAACTTGGTCAAAAGAAAGAGGTGAAATTCAAATAGCTGCTGTAGAAAGTGACCGCGGAGGATTTACACCTAGAGGATTTGAAATCGATGGCAATGAAAAATATCTAAACCTTTTACAATCTTTCGCTCCGATTTTCAAGACGTATGATTTACATATTTTTGAAAAAGGCTACGGAGGCGTTGATATTGGTCCTTTGAAAAAGTCGTTTGAAGGTATTCCTTTATTTGGTTTTGTTCCCGACTCACAACGTTATTTTGATTTTCACCATGCTCCAAGTGATGTTTTTGAAAGTGTTAATAAGCGAGAATTAGAATTAGGTTGCGCGGCAATTGGATCATTTGTCTATTTATTAGATAAAAATATTTCATTTTAATCCTTTGAAAATTAAGCTTATTCAAATAAAAACAAAAAAAGTTGTATTTTTTTGAATAGAAAAGCTTGCAGATTCAAAATAAGTATGTATCTTTGCAACGCTTTAAACGTAAGGCAAAACAATATTTAAGGTTCATTTTTGAATATTCGATTGTAATCGAAAAGTCGTAAGACTTACATAATATTGGTTTGGTAGTTCAGTTGGTTAGAATGCCGCCCTGTCACGGCGGAGGTCGCGGGTTCGAGTCCCGTCCAGACCGCTTTTAAAGTATAGCTTATATGGCTGTAAGCTTAGAAACCCTAATAGAGTATCAATTTCTATTAGGGTTTTGTTTTTTTTATATAACTTTCATTTGACACATGGAAAACTTTTACACCTATATCATCTACAGTAAAGTCTTCGATAAATACTATAAAGGATTCTCTACAAACCCTAAACAAAGACTTGTACAACATAATCTTGGAGAGAGTAAATACACTTCAAATTTTCGTCCTTGGGAATTAGTACATATTGAAACATTTACAACAAAAAAAGAAGCGCTTATTAGAGAGAAAAAATTAAAAAAATACTCGAAAGCGCAAATTATTGAATTATCTAATTCACACTTAAATAAAATTAATGAACTAGGTTAGAATACCGATCTGTCATCCCCAAGAGACTTGGGGACGGGTTCGAGTCCCGTCCAGACCGCTTTTAAAGTATAGCTTATATGGCTGTTCCCCAAGTAGCTTGGGGATTGTTTTTTTTATATAACTTTCATTTGACACATGGAAAACTTTTACACCTATATCATCTACAGTAAAGTCTTCGATAAATACTATAAAGGATTCTCTACAAAC
>JACOTM010000069.1 GCA_016178305.1 Flavobacteriia bacterium
AAAAAGATTAAAAAGTCCACAGACAGACTTCAAACTGAACGCATAGAAATATAAAAAGGCATCCACTAACAGAGGTTACAATCAACGGCTTGAGATGCACTAGATCCAGAGCGCCGCTGCTCGTAGCCTCAAAACGTTAGTGGCAACTGCTCGAAATTGACACTCCGAATTAAGTGAATCTGAAAACTAACAATTTTGCTTCGAATTTAGAAAATTTGATAAAAAACATAAAAATGGACTTGAAAAAATATTTACCTATTGAAAATTTCACTTTAACAACAAATTTGACATTTGAAGAAATAAATAAAAGACTTGAAAATTGTATTGAAGAAAAAAAGAAAACTATTTTTTCTTTTTCTAGTCGAGATTCAGTAAAGCCGTATAAAGGTTTTATTAAAAATAATTCATTTGTTATTACAAGAGTAATTAATTATAGAAATTCATTTTTACCAATCATATCAGGAGAAATTATTTATACTAATGAAAATCCAACAATTAAGATTAAAATGGGTCTACCAAAATTCATAAAATTTTTTGTCGCATTTTGGTTAGGAATAGTTGGCATTGCTTGTTTATTCACATTATTAATTGGCGTCCTTTCAATTAATAACATATTGAAACATGGCTTTTCTCCATTTGCATTAATTCCCTTTGGCTTGTTTGTTTTTGGTTTTTCATTAATCTATTTTTGTTTTAAATATGAAAGTAAGATTTCAAAAACATTTTTAATTGACTTGCTAAAAGGAAAGATAGCTTAATAAAAAATTGAAATCGAGAGACGAACATAACCGGAAAAACTGTGTAGGTCGTGTGCTCACAGCAGGTACTAACAGGTGTTAGGCGACAACGGGCGAAATGCACTGTACCTGCTAGCCCGCTGTCGCCTAGTCGCAAAACGTTAGCAGAGATTTTAAGAGTGACTACGAATGACAGATTATACTAACCAAATACAAAGAATAAAAAACAAGCTTCTTGAAGCAAAAAATGCTGACAAGAACTTAAAAGTATTCGGTGCTGACAGACACGAGTATGTAATAAACAAACCTACAACATTAGAGTCAGTTACGGAATTTGAAACAAAATATTCAATTAAACTGCCAGACTGTTACAAAGCATTTATACTTGAAATTGGAAATGGTGGTATTGGTTGGCAAAACTCTGCTGCAGGACCTTTTTTAGGAGTTTACCCTTTTGGAGAAAACATAAATGAATTGATTTATGAAAACACAGAAAAGTACCTTAAAGAGGAATGTTTATTAGTTCCCAAAATGACAGACGACTATTGGAGAACACTAAACAGAAATATTGAAGAGGATACCAAAATATCTGAGAAAGATTATGAAACTGAACTGGGAAAATTGTGGTCTGGAATTTTACCAATAGGCTCACAGGGGTGCACTTATCTTCACGGCATTATTCTAAATGGACGTTATAAAGGAAGAGTTGTAAACTTGGATATCGACAGACAAAAACCACATTTCACATATGAAACTAATTTTTTAGACTGGTATGAACGTTGGTTAGATGAAATTATAGATAAGACTTTATTACAAGATGGCCCAAGTTGGTTTGGTTATGGTGTTGGAGGAAACTCTGAACAGTTGCTGACAAAATATCAAAATGAAACTAATACTGAATCAAGGAGCGAAATTGCAAATGCTATATTACAAAAGGCAACAATTGACACTCATTTATATGAGTTTATTGAACAAGAATACATATTTGATAAAAACAATTTGACCCTCATTCAAATCTTAACAAAATTTGATTATTCAAACGCAAAGAAATATTTACTTCAAGTATCTGAAATAGATTTTCCATTAGCAATGAAAGTTATAAGAGAGAATGCTATAGATAAAGGAAATGAATGGATTGAAATAATCAAAAAAAATATCGGCAAAATTGAAAATCACGATAGCTATTTGAATATCAGAAAAATTTTAGAGAAAACAGAAATTGATTTTGGAGAAATCATACTTCCACTACTTTCATCAAAAACAGAAAACATTCGTTCCTCGGTAATTAATACTTTAGGTAATTTAAAAAACAAGAATAAATACTTAGATGCTTTTATTATTGGCTTGTCTGACAATTCGAAGAGCGTAGTACTTCATTCACTTTATGCACTTTATGAATCAAAAGAAAAAATATTAATTCCTCACTACCAGAAAATCTTGCATTCACTACCAGTAGAAAAAAGTCAAATTGAACAAAATATTGAAAACTCGATAATCTCAAATTTGAAACTGTTTAACTTAACAAGAGAAGCCCTGCAAAGCAAACCGAAGATATTGAATAATAAGAAATGGTATCAATTTTGGAAATAAAAACCTCTGCTAACAGCACATTTGCAATAGGCGGGGTTTCGTGCTCCGTAGACACTTTTGTGGTAGCAGATGGTTTTGTGCTCCACATAAACATTTGCGGTAAGAAGCCCGTCCATCGCAAATCTGCAAAACGTTATGCTCAACTTCTCGAAATAAAATCTCACTTCGGGTCTGGGGGAAATCGATAAATTTAGAAATCCCACTTCGAAAACAGTTCAACAAGGACGACGACAAACAAAAGACGACTTGAAATAAAATTGAACTTAGAAAATTGAGCTTTAGGACAAAAAAAATACGACCTAAATTAAAATGACAACCGCCCAACTCGACTTTGACAAATACGGAAAATAAAACTCAATTTGAGACGTTAAATAAATGAATTTCAATATATTTACGACAACAATTTTGACAAGTATTGACCCGAACTCCTTCATCATTATGTGACTGAGAAAGGCGAAGCCGTAAATAATATGGAAGTTAGACATTTATAAAATAACGGTTTGACAATGAGTTGAATTCGAGAGACGAACATAACCTGAAAACCAGAGTAGGTCGTGTGCTCAAAGCAGAGCATAACAGAAGTTACAAACAACGGCTTGATATGCATTAGGTCCAGAGCGCCGCTGCTCGTAGCTTCAAACCGTTATGTGTAATGACAACCAGAACTAAAATGAAGTGGATATATACAATTTTCATCATGCTATTATTGTTCTCATGTAATAATGAGAATGAAAAAATGAGCCATTCAGATTTGGTTGACAATCATAGTATTTCGGACACCTTAACCAAGGTTAATATTGAAGAGGTAGCGGAGGACAATGAGCCTAAAGTAATTCTTGGTTCATTAAAGTTCATGTTAGAGAAAAAAGACCCGAAAGTTGTATATCTGAACACTTTAATTAATCCGAAATACATCAATAAAGAGGTTAAATCTGGAAAATCAGAAGAAGCTGAATATTTTACCACCTATCTCGGACAAATTACACTAAACGAGAAAGATTATCATGTATTTAAACAGTTTTATACAATTCAAGCAGCAATTGAAAAACACGGACATAGCGTAATCATTTTTATGGACAAACAGGGTGCTTCATATTACGATATGGAGTTAACTGAAGATTTACCAATTGATATGAGATATGGCTCATTTAGATTTAAGCATAAAAACGACACATTATTAATGAAAATTGAGCACTTATCAGAAAACGATTTAATATTAAGAAATACACATAACACGCAGTAAGCAATATGGCGCACGAACATACTCGAGAGAAAGCGCCACATCGCCTACTGCGAAACCGTTATGTGTCACTGCTCGACAAAAATCTCACTTCGTGCTTGGGTGACATCGATAAGAATATAAATATCGCTTCGAGTTTAATTCACGAACAATTAATAGAACTTAAAATATGAAAATAGGTTTAATCATAATAGTTATTTTATTCTCTAATTTTATCTTCGGACAAAAAGAAGAAAACGAAGACGAATATTTATTCCAAGCATACACTATTTTTGAATTAACATCTTTAAATAAATTATTTGAATCAAAAGATTTGTTTGATTCAATACAAATAAATTTAGTTTATCAATCTTTTTATAACCAAAGTAGAAAAGATTGGTATTCATATACCAAAATATACCCACTTGACAGTGTTGAAATTCAAAAGAAAATTATTGAAATTCAAACAAATTACCCCAAAGATTCAATTGTTTTTCAACATCGAGAAAAAGTAGAATATACAATCAAACCCACTTTGAATAAAATTGAATATCCTGAAGAATATAAAATTAAAGTAAATAGAAATCAAAAATGCATAAAATCAATTGAGACAGAATATTTAAAAGCAAAATTTATTTATGACAAATTTGATAATGTGATAGAGATAAAATTTCAATACTTTAAGAAAGTTAAATTCTTTTACGAAGGGACTATTGATTATCTTCAATTTGAATATTCAGATGGGAAATTAATAAGTTGTAAGGATAATTATAATTTCTTTATCTATAAATATTATAAATCATCGAAATAACTTTATAAGCAAAGTACTCACTTCGGGTCTGGGTGACATCGGGAAGTTTTAAAATTTCACTTCGAACAAAAAATAAATGAGTAAATACGCACAAAGAAATATTGATTTTTTAGCAATTATTATTGGTTTAGTAATTGTTTCACTTCTATCTTTCCTATTTTATAAAATTTCCGTATCAGAACACAAAATTTTATCTATTAGCTTCATAGCTTTGCTTTTAGGTGTTTTATTTGAAAGTTTTAGAATTACTGACAATTGGAAAACCGTTATCTATATATTTATAGGTTCACTATTATTAAGTCTTTTTTGTTTCCTTCCCTATAAGCACGAATCCAATTATTTATTCGAAAATCACTTAGAAAATTGGCCTTACTATTTCCTTGTTTTCTTTGCAGTTGGTTCATCAGTTTTTCATAATGAAAAGACTACAATTAAGTTAACAGAAGGCTTAACTTTAATTCAAACCATTTCTATAATTTACTGGTTATTAGATTATGGTGTTTACAATATTGACAATTGGATAACAAAAATTTCATTAATAATAATCTTTATTTTTTCATTTTTATCTGATTTCCATTCACTTTCATATCACATTTTAACAAGAACGACAAGGTTAATTTTAAGTATCTGGAGTTCTATTATTATGCTACTATTTGCAATTGACAATATTTACAGAGTCTTTAATTATGGAGACATTGAAAACTCTAAATATTTTTCTCAAAGTTTTTACATTGGAATTCAATATTTTCTCTTAGGTGTATCAAGTATTTATATTATACAAAATACAATAATGTTATTTGGGTTTTTACCTGGAAAACAAACATTTTTTAATTCACAGTATTTTAAAGAATTACGAGAACTAAAAAAAGAACATATTGAAAGGTATTCTGATAAACAAGTGAATGTTTTCCATTCAATTATCTGCATTTTATTGACTGGAACTTTTTATTTTTTAAATTATAAGTTCCAATATTTTCCAAGACATACATCAATTTGGATAGGTTTCATTCTTTTTCCATTTTTACTTAAATTAACATCATTACGACAATAAAAATTATTTTGACATTACATGAAAAATGAATAACTATATAGGCTGTGTGCTCACAGCAGTTGCTAACAGGTGTTAGGCGACAACGGGCGAAATGCACTACACCTATTAGCCCGCTGTCGCCTAGCACCAAAACGTTAGTCAGAATGGTAGGACGACCGTCAACGAATAGAAAAATATGGCACTACACGAAGCAATAGAAAAACTTTTACGACAAACTGGACGACCTATGACGACCCAGCAAATTGCTGACGAGTTGAATAAAAATGGTTGGTATCAGAAAAAGGACGGCTCGACAATTCAGGCATTTCAAATTCACGGCAGGACGAGAAACTATGCAAATATTTTTGACCGTGACGGCTCGACTGTTTCCCTAATCGGACAAGCAGTTACTAAAGTAAAACCTGCGACAACTTCACAACCTAAGACAGTTAAACAAATTGTAAAAGCAACCTCGACAAATACCAAAACATCGTTTGGCCCAATTTCAAACTCGGACACGACCATTTTGATTTTAGGGACAATGCCTGGCGACAAATCTCTTGAACTTGGCGAGTATTACGGACATCCAAGAAACAGATTTTGGAAAATCATTTCGACAATTACAGACAACAATTTGCCTTTGACATACACGGACAAAAAAGTACTTTTACTGAAAACTAAAATTGGAATTTGGGACGTAACTCATAAAGCAAATAGAAAAGGGAGCCTTGACAGTGCAATCGAAGACGAAGAACCAAACGACTTGGATAGCTTTATCGCCAGACACAAGAATTTAAAAGTTATTGGCTTCAATGGGACAAAATCCCAAGCACTTTTCGACAAGTATTTCGACAGACAAAGTGGTTTAAAATATATTTCTTTACCAAGTACAAGCCCCGCAAACACAGGTATTGATTTTGACAACATTTGCAAACAATGGCGACAACTATTGACCAAATAATTGACGGACGACCAAGAACCACTAATACTAACAGCGGTTTTGCGTTATGGGGGCTGACAATTACAGCTACTGCTCGAAAACTTGCTATTATTATTTGGAACATGATTGTCAAAAAAGAAGAATATGCTCCTAATAATCCATATGAATTTTTAGACCAAAAAAGAAAAAGAATTGTTCGAGAACTTCAAAAGAAAATTGCTAAATTTGTAATTAAGACCGATGAAATACATTTCTCAACTTGTTGAAAATAAAATAATTATAAAAACGTTAGTCAGAATGCTTGAATTCACGCTTCGGGTCTAGGGGAAATCGGGAAATTATAAAATTTTAGCTTCGGATTTAGAATTTTAAGTACGACTTCTATTAAAATATTAAAAATCTATAAGAAATGTGTAGATACTCAATGGCTCGATACAAACCTCATTATGCTTGTTTTAATTGTAGAAAAACATTCAAAAGAAAGTTAATGTGGGACATAAATAGGAATGAAAAAGATAATATTGAAGCTAAATGCCCTCAATGTAGTGAATTAATGGCGAATATGGGACTTGATTTTGAATCACCTAGGAAAAATAACTTAAAAGAATGGGAACATATTAAAAGTTTATATTCTGTTGGTATTACATTTCATTCTTGTGGTTGTTCAGGACCTGGATATATACCAATAAACAAGGAAAAATTAATTAAATACTTTGAAGATATAATTTTATCATATAATAATCATTTGAAATTTTGGAGAACTAGAAATGAACCTAATAATGATAAAGAAATTCAAAGAGAAATTAGTAAAAATTGGAATTATCTAACTGAAATACCAAACGAAATCACATCAAAAAAAGGTTTAATCCTAAATGAGGATGCAAAAAAATATTGGTTTCAAAAAATTAAAACTGTTGAGCAAAAACTCAATCAAATAAAGGCTAAATAGTTTACCGTACGACCTCGATTAGGTTTGTAGGTTATACCCGAAAGCATCAGCACATAACAGGTGTTAGGCGAAACTGCTCGGGGTGTCACTTCGGAATTTGAGTGAACACTTTAATTAAAATTAATTTATAACATTAATACAAATGAGACTTAAAACAATCTACAATTTTCTTTTAAATTTAATTTTCATTTTTTTATTGTCATGCAATGTAAAAAGTGGCATCAAACAAAATAATAACAAAGTAGAATCTGTAAACACAGAAATTAAGGAAAAAGACACTTTAAAACGAACTATTTCCCATAATGCATTGGTTAAACCTAATAGTAAATTTAATATTTATAAATCTAATCTTACTGAATTCAATTTAGCTCAAAAGTTTTATCAATCTTATTTTGTATCAGATACAAATCTTGTTACTAAAAAAAACGACATTTTTAAATTGAAAATTAGAAATGGAGAATATCAAATTTTTCAAGATGTCAATTATAATTCAGACAGTATGCAAATGGAAGAAGCTAGATATTATTATCTAGGCCAATTCCCTGCGATATCTCAATATTTAGTTAATGGAGTTTTTTATGAATATTCCGAATATTATTTAATAAATAAACAAAATGGAGAAAAAAATACAATTATGGGTAGACCTAAAATTTCTCCAAACAAAAATATTTTAGCTAATATAAATGAAATGGGGGGATTCGCTGATGAATTATTTGGATTTCAGATATCATTTTTAAAAAACAAAAAAAATCAATTAATTGAAATTTATAATGATTTCAAATGGTATCCAATGGACTTTGTTTGGGATAAAGACAATACTTTAATTATTAAAATTATTGACTGTAATAGTAAAGATTTTCAAAATGGAAAATATGAAAAGTCAAAGGATATAGAATACTTAAAAATTGAATTTAAATAAGACAAAATATGAATTGGAAAATCTGTGTAGGTCGTGTGCTCACAGCATCACCTAACAGGTGTTAGGTGAAACTGCTCGAAAAAGATCTCGCTTCGAACTTGGGGAACTTCGAAAAAATTAAATCTTACTTCGATTTTAATTCAAAAAACGACTTAAACTTATTTGAAATAAATTTGCAAAATGTTAACTTTTAAGATAACTTTGTAAAATGACTAGAACAATAATATTTTATGAAAATCATTTCATTGAATTTTATGTACTGCAAGACAAAAAAGTTAAATCCAAGATTCAGTATGTTTTTGACTTGATTAAACAAGTAGATAGAGTTCCTGAAAAAATTTTAAAGCATTTAACCAGTACAAATGGACTCTATGAAGTTAGAGTCGAAGTAGGTTCTGATATTTATAGAATATTCTGTTGTTTTGACGAAGGTAAATTAGTTGTTTTATTTAATGGTTTTCAAAAGAAAACCCAAAAAACTCCAAAAGGAGAATTAGAGAAAGCAATGAATTTAATGAATGAGTATTTTGAACAAAAAAAATAAGACCATGAAAAAATATACAGACATAAAAAATTTCGAAGACTTAATTGAATTTGAGCACGGTAAAATTGGTTCAGAATCAAGAATGGAATATGAGAAAAATTCTCATATGTTCATTGTAAGTGAAATGTTAAAAGAAGCTAGAAAAGAAGCTAAATTAACTCAAGAGCAATTAGCAGAAAAGACTGGAACGAAAAAAAGTTATATTTCAAAAATTGAGAATGCAAAAGGTAATATTCAATTTTCGACTTTGATTAAAATTTTTGAAGTTGGACTAAATAAAAGAATCGGACTTACATTTTTGTAAGAGACTTCTATAATTAAACAAACATTTCAATTTTTTATCGTTTGACTTTGATAAAAGCAAAGCAAATGTCATTTATTCTAAAGTAGAATCCGGAAAACCTAATCCTGAAAAACTATGTAGGTTACTCGCTCACAGCATCACCTAACAGCACCTATGCGACCACGGGCGAAACGTACTGAAGGTGTTAGCCCGCGGACGCATAGCCGTAAAACGTTAGTAGACAATTCCGGAAATCTCGCTTCGGGCTTGGGGGACATCGGGAAGCTTAAAATTTTAGCTTCGAATTAAAATTGATGAAAAAATAAATCTATTACAAATTGACTAATAAGAACAAATATATTGTACCAGTTTTTAAGGGAGATAATAGTATTTTAATTAATACTCAAAGTCCTAATGACAAATATTTTTATAAAATTCAAGAACCTAAAGATATTTATTGGGGTCTAATGTGCAGTAAAATAGCTTTTTACAATATTGGAAATGAATTGATTTATCACAATGAAAATCAATATTGCGAATATAGAACAAACAACAAAAACGAATGGAGTATTGTCAATTATTCAAAATCAGGAGATTTAGTATTTTTTATTGAAAGAAATTCGACAAAGACCTTGTATTTTGTAATTCTAAATTTATTAGAAAAAACAATTTTTAGACAACAATATGAAAACGAATTAGAAAATAATGTTATGGATAAAAAGCTGTTCGACAATGAGTTTGACGACGAAATTGCAATAGAAATCTTAAAAAACAACTCGGAACCGATAAATTCTGACAAAATAAAATTTGAATTGAAAAACATATTTGGTCTCTTATCTTGGCGACCTTAATAAGAACTAAATAGGTTACACAACGAAATCGTCTACTAACAACGTCTAGGCGACAACGGGCTGAGATGCACTAGGTCCAGACAGCCCGCTGACGCCTAGTGGCAAAAAAGTGAAATCTCACTTCGGGTCTGGGGAAATCGATAAAATTTAAAATTTCACTTCGATTTAAGTTCATCAAAGACGATGTTAGCTGTGATTTTAAAGAACCAAAAAAATACTGAATAAATGAAAAATCAAAAAGAATTCCTGAGAGCATACGAGGAACTTTCGGAAGAATGTTTTAAAAAATGGGGATATTATTACCCACCAAGAACTTGGAATGAATTAATAACTTGGGACAATAATTTTTTTGAAAAATATCTAAAGGACAAAGAAAATGGAGTAATAAAAACTAAATCTTACATTAATTTGGCGGCACATATTAATTATTTTGGATTTTATGATCTATTCCAAAACTTTGAATTTGAAAAACTTAACAATGTGCTATTTCAGACTTCAAGACAAGTTCTTTTAGATAGAGGAAGGTTGGCAAGTGGGACAGACCATTGCAATGTTTTTTTTAATGTTCTACTTTCGTTTTCTTGTAATGACTTTAAAGTTATAGACCATTTCTTTCCAAAAGAATTACCCCAATCAGAAGGGAAATTTTATACAGAGGTTTCCGTAAATTTATTAAAAGTATTGTATTACAATCAAATACAATTTAAGTCTGAAGCAATTGAAAAAGCAAATAAATTTCTTTCAAAAAAAAATCGCGTTTGGGATGAGTATGTAGTTCTATATTTTAAAGCATTAATAGATCAAAATGCAGCTGAAGCAAGTATTTATTTACAAGAACTATGTAAAGCATACCAAAAAATACAATCCAAACTAACAAAATGTTTTGCTTATGAAATCCATGGACTATATCGATTTGCAATGATTGTAAATAAGGAACTTTTTAAAGAAATAAAACAACCTACACACAATAGTTATTTATATGAATTCGAGACATGGCAAAAGGAACAAAATTACCCGATCGGTAAATTATTTTATAAATACCCGATTGAAATGGACTACATAAATAAAGTTTTTGAAGCTGAGTTACCGAAAGTAGAACTTTACAAACCATATCCTAATAAAAAAGTAGTATATAAAAACGTTGACAAATTTATAGAAGACTTGACTGAAAACACTTTGAAGAATTTATGATAGGAGAAAAACCACAGTTAACAACGGATAGACAAGAAGCTTAACGAATAACACGGATGAATTTGGTAGGTTATACAACAAACTTTTCAGCCACTAACAGGTGTTTGGCTATATGGCGGAAACGTGCATATCGCTTACCGCTACATCGCCAAGCACCAAAACGTTGGTAGCAAGTTTGATTTTCACTTCGGTCAACATGAATCATTAAAACTTGAAATCTTCCTTCGATTAAAATTGACTGAAGAAAAAAGTTGTTTAAGAAAAAAATGAAACTTGATATTGAACATACAAAAAAAGCCTACGGCTGAAGTTCATTCACGGATTCGCTGAATACAGAGAAGTTGACATTTGACAATTAGAATTTGACAACTACGGTTTGACAACAGGAGTTTGACAAACATTGTTAAATTTGGTGTTTATGACAAAAATTAAATCTTGACATGAACTTACAAAAAAAGCCTTCGGCTGAAGTTCATTCACAGATTCGCCAAATACAGAGAAGTTGACACACGGAAAAGCTGTGTTTGCATGGTGTCAAAACCAGCCAGTAACAGAGGTTACAATCAACGGCTTGAGACGTACTGTTTCCAGAGCGCCGCTGCTCGTAGCTGCAAAACGTTAGTCAGAATTGCTCGACAAAGTTCTCGCTTCGGGTCTGGGGGAAATCGGGAAGTTTTTAAATTTAAGCTTCGACATTAATTATCGAAAAACAAATACAACTATGAAAATAAAACACCTATTTATTTTAATCTTATTAATCTCTTGTAATAACAAAAAAACAGTACCTAAAAAGGACAATTTGTTTTATATTAGATATTCTCGCCAATCAAATTATTATGATACTGTGTCATATTTAAATTTAAACCAAGGATTTAAAAATGACACACTAATTCATCAAGAAGCATTTTATTATCATGGGATAAATCACGTAATAAATATGACAACTAATGAGTTTACAGCAGGATGCGACGGAGGTGCAATTGCATATAAGTTAGACGACATTGGGATAATATATTTAAAAAGTACGACCTGGTATAATTATTTAAGATTAGAAACTGACAATGATAGTTTGAATAATTTAATTGATAGAGCAATTGAAAATATACTTTTATATAAAAATTTCACTTGTATGAAATTAGACACTGTAAAAATAAATAGAAAAGAAATTAATTTTGTGCGACCTCAAGTTGAAGAATAAACCCATTGAATAACTGGGTAGGTTGTGTGCTCACAACGGGGCATAACAGCGCATAAGCAAGCAGCTTGACAAGTACGCATCCAAGAGCCGCTCGCCTAGCACCAAAACGTTAGTCAGAAATGCTGAAATTCACGCTTCGTGTCTGAAGGAAATCGGAAAAATTTAAAATTTTAGCTTCGACTTAAGTATAAGAAGAAGAAAATGAATATCTAAATAAGATCTACGACAAAAAACAAATGGATAAATTAAGAAACGAATATACAAGACTGAAATACAATCAATTACAGATATTAATAATAATAGAGAAATATTCGAAATTTTAGTAAACTAATGATTAAAACATTGAAAAAATGAACATCAATAAAGAACAGAAAAAGACTACATTATTTACAGGAATAATTGGAATTATACTTTATATTTTATCTGCACAAGCCATAATTAATTCACCGTATGATCCCATACCCGTAATGGGATCAGGTTTAGGTAGGATTATAGGAACTTATTTCCAAACGATTATATTTATTATTGTTTCAGGCATAATTCATATTTATCTTTATTTTTTACTAAAAAAAAGTGGACCTATATTTTAATAATTTTTGTTTACATTCTCGGGATTACAATTAATTACACTACAATGCTACAAAAAGCGAAGGAAGATTTTTACAGTTGGAGTGAAGAAAAAGAATTGTAAACGAAATTTTGTGAAAGCGAAATCGGGAATCAAATCAGCTTTGAAAAACGGAAATCAAAGTTCGGAAAGTAAACATTTGGACGCCATTTTTCTGGTTGAATAAGGAAAAAAAGAATTCGGTAGCTAAAACTTGAAGTTAGAAGTTGACTTCCGAAATGCAGAATCCTGAAAACCATTTCCGGAAGTGTAGAATCCTGACATTGAGAATCCGAAAAACAATATTTGGAAGACCTAGACAGTGAGAATCGCTAAAATAATTT
>JACOTM010000075.1 GCA_016178305.1 Flavobacteriia bacterium
CACCGCTCGTACGACTTCCAGTGCGCTTTGAAACGCTCATCTCTTTGTGTTTTTCTCCGTGCGAGTGCTACTGAACAAAACAACTTCAATCGTAGGGGAAATTTCTCCTCTTCATTTATTTTACTTCTGTTAATACCTCAGCAACGAAAGGAATGCACACACTATCTTTTTTTTCTTCGTTCGCACTTTTGAAAAACGCCATTAATTTATTGCGTTCATTTTCTGTCAATGGATGATTCTGATAAGAAGCTGCCATTGCAGGAAATGGTGGCGCTCCCAACCAACCCGCAATTCCTTCTCCCATTCTGTCATACACTTTCGTTAAATCTTTTGCGAATAAACCACCACTGATTAGCTCGCTGTGATTCACGTTGTGACATGAAATACACGCAGGGCCGCCATTCAAAAAACTAGAAGATCCTTCAAATAATTTCTTACCTGCCGATGCTTCCGCGTCCATCGTTTTAGCCGCGTAAGATTGAAAGCTTAAAAGGCCAATCATTGTACTTAAAACAATCAATCTGATTCCGTTTATTAATCCTTTTCTTTTCATTGTTTATAATTTTAAACCGTCAGTGTCTTTTAAATTTCCTTCATGTTGGTGTTTTCAGGAGTCTAAATCACACTTTTCCTATTCATACTGTAAAATTCAACTAAACGCGATGCTTTAAAAATGATTTAAATCATATAATTAAGCATTTCAAGAATGGAAGCTTAATAGAGAATCATTCTAAATAAGATTTAAAAAAAAGAAAGTTTATTATCAGATTTTAAGAAAAGTAGTTCTTATAATACCATTTATATAGAAGTAGGTTGTTTTAATTCAATTATTCTGTAAATTGTGATTTATATCATATTAATTTTACTGAAAAAGCGGTTACTTTGTTTTATAAATTTGATATATTATGACAGCGACAGAAAAATTATCAATAATTGATAGCGATTTTATAGAGCAAGCGTTTTATTTTTGGTTCAACGACCAGCAACATATTCGTACACCTTTTCCGAGTTATATACAATCGGCATTAAAAACGCAAGCCATTGAAAAATTTTCAGAATGGTTAAATGGTGTTCATCCAGATGCAAAAGAAGAATTTAACGATGAAATGTTTGCTGAGAAATTTGAAGAAATATTGTTTGAAATGGCAATACCATTAATTCAAACAGAAGATGAAAGAATTACAATTTTATATCCTTTTCTTCCGAGAATAAATGATAAAACAGCGAAAGACAATCAAGAAAGTATCATTATAGATCGAGTAATTAAAATCGATGGTGATTTTAAATCATTAGAAGTAACTTGTTTAAACTCTATTACAAATGAAAAGTGGGTAACATCTTTTGAACTTCCAAATTAATAAAGATGTATTTTGTTTGAAAAAACCGTTATTCTTAATTGAATAGCGGTTTTTTTTTCATCTAGTGAATTATTCGATCCTCTAAAAATATTTTTTCTGAAATCGTATCTCCTTGTTCTGAAAATAATATCATTTTTCCATTCAACCGATTCTTTATATACGTACTTTCAGATCTAATTTGTCCAGTCGAATCATACGTTTGCCATAATCCTTCTCGTTTACCAGAAACAAATTTTCCTTTCATTTGAATTTTTCCATTCGGATGATACCAAGTCCAAACACCTTCATTCAAACCATTTTTTGTTTCTCCTGTTCGTTTTGCAAATCCATTATCATAATTCAAACTTTCTTTGCTTCGAGATTGAAATTGATATAACGTCCAGATTAATACTAAAATGATAACTGTTATTTTATGTAAGCTGTATCCCATTTTAAAACTTGAATCAAAAAGTATAATTTAATAACCTGAGGAGTTCGATTAAAATTTCACACTCAGATTTTATTTTAATTTGAAAGAAAGATGTTTGTTTTCGGATGTTTAGCACTATAGTTTGAGTCTTTCGAAAAGAACTAAATCAAGATAACATTACGACTCTTTTGAATTTAATTGAAAAACTTCACCTCATCACTACTAATCATGCTGTACTCCTTTAAAAATTTTATACAAATGTAAAACAGAAGGAAATATAGCTTCCATAGATTCACTTGCTCCTTTCGTAGAGCCTGGCAAAGCCAAAACCAATGTATTCTCTTTTACACCTGCTAAACTTCTAGACAACATCGATAATGGTGTTCGCTCTTGACCGTAATTTCGCATCGCTTCCGCAATTCCTGGAATTTCTCTGTCTAATAAAGGTTGAATAGCTTCAGGAGTCACATCCCGCACAGACAAACCTGTACCACCTGTGTAAATCAATAAATCTATTTTTTCTTTCGTTTGCTTCATTAATATTTTACGAATGGCATCAATTTCATCTGGAACAATCAAATATTCTTTAACTTCAACATCACAAGCTTTTAATTTTTCAATAATTGCTAAACCTGCTTTATCTTCTTTAACTCCCTGACTAATCGTATCTGAACAAACTACAACTGTTGCTTTTAATCCTTTTGGAAATTTATCTTTCCAATCGGATTTACCGCCTTTTTTTTCAATTAATCTAATATTTTGAATTTCAATTCCTTTATCAATAGGTTTTAGCATGTCGTACATTGTCAATGCGATTACACTTGCCCCATGCATCGCTTCCACTTCTACACCTGTTCTATAAATTGATTTTACTTCAATTTCAATGAAAATTTTTAATGCTTCAATTCGATAATTGACTTTGGTATATTCAACAGGTAATGGGTGACAATCAGGAATAATATCCGAAGTTTTTTTAACAGCAAATAGTCCCGCCGTTTTTGCCATTTCAAAGACATCTCCTTTGGGAACAGTTTTATTGACAACAGCATCTATTGTTTCTTGTTTACTCACTTGAACTACTGCTTGAGCAATTGCTATTCGTAAACTTCTATTTTTATGTGTTATTTCTACCATGACTATTGATTTACTTTCCAAACATGTGATTCATCTTCTAATATTTCTTTACCAAAAACAGGTACTTTTGCTTTAATTTCTTCCACAATAAATTCAATTGCTTTTTGAGCCATTTTACGATGCTTAGATGAAACGAAAACAAACAGACAAATTTCTCCAGCTTTGACAATTCCCAAACTATGATAAATATGCATACACACTAAATCAAATTCTTTAAATGCATTTTCTCTAATTTCGTTGCATACAATATTTGCCATTTCAACATGAGCTGAATACTCAATTGCTTGAACTTCTTGTTGATTAATCATGTCTTTTCGTACTTGCCCTAAAAAGATTTGATGCGCTCCAATTGTCGTTTTCGCTTGATGTTTTGCAATAGAGTCCCCAATAAATGCTGCTGAAATAGCGCCATCTTTAAAACAATTATTTATTTTTTTTGCTTCCATTTTCTATTATTATTAAATTCAATCTTTTACCAATTGGATTACTTTGTTATTTATTCATAATTAGTTAAAATATCAACTACTTCTTCTGAAATACCTCCGTGTAAACTTTTTACATTTTGAAAATTGTATTTTTCTTTAAGTAACAAAACCGTACTTAAACTTCTTTTACCAGATTTACAAAACAAAATAGTTTCTTTCGTTTTTGAGATTTCTTTGATATGTTTCTCAATTTCATTCATTGGTATTTTAATAATTTTCTCATTTACAATAATTGGCTCTTCAAAATGATTTCTAACATCAATGATTTGGATTGAATTTTGCAAATATTTTTCTTCAAATTCCTCTAAGCCAATCTCTTCGTTGTTTTTATAAAGAGAACAAGAAAAATGATAATTCGCTGCGTGTAATTGATTATTTTTTAATAAATCAACATAAATATCTTCCGTTCTTTTTGTTAGTTTAAAACGGGAACTTTGATTTGTTAAAGCATTGAAAACAATTAATTTACCCGAAAGAACTTCGCCTATTCCTAAAATCATTTTTAAAACTTCATTTGCTTGATATAAACCAATTATTCCAGGTAAAACTCCTAAAACACCTGCAGCATTACAATCTGTCGTTGAGTCTTCGCTTGGGTAATCTTTGAATAAACATCTATAAGTTGGTCCATTTTGATAATTAAAAACACTTATTTGTCCTTCAAATTTGTAAATTGAACCATAAACAAAAGGACGATTTGTTAAAACACATGCGTCATTCACTAAAAATCGAGTTTCATAATTGTCTGTACAATCCACAATGAAGTTATAATTTGAGACAAGTTGAACTGCGTTTAAAGTTGTAAATCGTTCCGTAAATGCTGTTATTTTTGTGTAAGGGTTCACTTTTGACAGTTTTTCTTTTGCGACTAAAGCTTTATTTTTATTGACATCGCTGAAATCGTATAATATTTGACGTTGCAAATTAGAAATTGAGATACTGTCAAAATCAACAATACCAATTTCACCTACACCTGCGGCCGCTAAATATCTCAACACAGGGCATCCTAAACCGCCCGCACCAACCACCAACACTTTTGCTTCTTTTATTTTTTGCTGTCCTTCAATACCAATGTTTGAAAGAATAATTTGACGGTTGTAAATATTTTGTTCTTCTTTCGTGAGAGTTCCCATAATCTTAAGTTTATTATCCTCCAGCAAAAGGTGGAAGAATAGCGATTGTTTTTCCGAAATCATCTTTTGAAATACTCTCTTTCAATTCATTATTAACAGCAATTTGAAAAGTCATCGCTGTTAATTCTGGATAGATTGCCATAATCATATCTCTCAAATTGATTTCCTCCTCTTTTAGATCTAATAAAATTGATGCTTTTGAAACACCAATTTTTTCAGCAATCATGCCGTAAAATTCTACTTCATTTTCCATTTTCTATCTCTTTTAATTCATTTAATGTGTTAATATTTCTAACTTCTTCTACACTATCTAATTCCTCCTCATCTAAGTCAATTATTTTTACAGCAAGTTCATGAATAAATGATCGAACTTTCAATTTATTTTGGGTTAAACTTTCGAATAAAAAAGCTTCTATTTCTTTCGAATAAACTCCAATTAAAGGATGAATTTTACCGCCACACTGAACAACCGTAATGAGGTTATTTGAATTTTCTTTAAGTAATAATTCGATGATTCGTTGTGATAAAAAAGGAATATCGCAACTTACAATGATATTTTTTTCCGTTTGTGAAGCCTTCAATCCAGTATAAATTCCACTTAAAGGTCCTTTTTCTTGAATAATATCTGAATAAACAGGTAAATCAAATTGACTATAGAACTCATTATTAGCGACTAATATTATCGGGATATTTAAACTTTGAAATAAATCTATTAAATACGACACCATCGGTTTACCATTCAATAGTACAAGTCCTTTATCTGTTCCCATTCTTGAACTTTTACCACCAGCTAATATGATTGCAGTATATTTCATTTCCAATCTATTTTCGCAATTTCAGCATCTAAAAATGCTATCGCTTTTTGGTTTCCTCCAATTTTTCCGGTAACAATTGGTTCTTGACTTTGTTCGTTCATTGAGTTTACTAATTCCCATGCTTTTTTATAGGACATTTTCATCGCTTTTGCAGCTTTAGAAATAGATCCAAATTCGTCAATTTTTTTCAACAACTCAATTCTACCTTCTCCTAAAAAAGTTCCCTCTTCGGTACAAATCCAAATTCGACTTTTTATTTTGTATTTTTTAGCTATTTGCATTTCGTTGTTTCTTTTAAAATATATCGATTTGTATAAAAAAATTACTTTTCTAGATCATATAAATTTCAACCAAATCCCCTTTTTTCCATTCTTTCTTCCCTTCTTCAAATACGGCTATACAATTTGCTGTAACAAATGAGCTTAACATGGCGGAACTCTGAGCTGGCAATAATTCAACTTTATCGATGTATGATAAACCTTTCAGTAAATGGGTAATATCTATTGATTTAGAATAATTTTCTAATAATCCAACTTTACATCTTGATATAAACCCAATTTCACGTCCTGTCATTTTTTCGATACAAGGAAGAACATATAAATAAAATGAAGTCAAAACGGCAGCAGGATTTCCAGGGAGACCAAAAATCATTTTTTCATTATGTTCTCCAAAAAAAATGGGCTTACCGGGTTTTTGTTTGACTTTATAAAAAAGAGTATTTACATTCAAATCATTTAAAACTTTTCCAACAAAATCATAATCCCCCACAGAAATTCCTCCCGTAAAAATTAGTAAATCACATTTTTTTATTTCTGTTTCAAATTTATCTTTCACTTCATTGTAAGAATCTTTCACTGTCACAGCTTTTGCGTTAAAACCATATTTTTTAAGTCCTGCTAAAAGCGTATTCGAATTGGATTCATAAATTTTTCCAGCTCCTAATCTCTCTCCTAATCTCACTAATTCATTCCCTGTAGTGATAATGGTTATTTTAGGTTTTGAATAAACTGGTACATCCGTTACACCTAACATCGTTAAATATCCAATTGCACCTGGATTTAAAATGGTTCCTTTTTTAATCGCCAACTCATCTTTTTGAATTTGTTCTCCAATTCGTCTAATATTGGCTCCTATTTTGGGCATAACGATAATTTTAATCTTATCCTCAAACAAAAAAGCATCTTCTTGTCTAACAACATGCGTTGTCCCTTTTGGAATCATTGCTCCTGTAAAAATTCGAATTGCTTCTCCAGGTTTAACTTGAAGATGAACCGCACAATCACCTGTTTTTACCTCATCAATAATGGCATAAATATTTGATTCATAGACACAATTTATTGCGTAACCATCCATTGCTGATTGTTCAAATGGAGGGAAAGAAATTGGAGAATAAATATTTTTAGAAACAACATAATCCAATGCTTTATCAGTAGAAACATCTATTTTTTTTAATTTTTTAGCATATTTCTTAACAAGATTGAGCGCTTCATTTAAACTAATCATAACCTTTCTATTTACGGTAAAACAAATTTGAGAGAATAAATGTACATTTTATATGATTTATATCATTATTATTTAATACTTTTAACCATGATATTTGTGCCAATCATTTAATATCTTTGACATGAATCATATTTAATTCACTATATGAAAAAAAACTGTACAGAAAGTCCAATATGTTCTAAATGTGGAAACACACAAAGCATTATTTGTGGGTTAAATGATACGGATAAAAATGAGATTTCATACCGTAAGGATGATGGTATTTATAAAAAAGGAGATATTATTTTTAAAGAAGGGAATAATGCTCACAATTTATTTTGTGTTCACAAAGGAAAAATAAAATTATCCAAGCTTGGTAAAGATGGCAAAGAGCAAATTGTTCGTTTTGCAAAATCAGGAGATATTTTAGGATATCGTTCGTTATTGAGTAACGAACCATATCATGCAACCGCTACAGCTATGGAAGAATCAGAAATTTGTGTAATTCCAAAAGAAGTATTTCAAAAAATTGTAGAGGATAATTATAAACTTTCACTTAATTTAATTCAATTATTGTCAAAAGATTTAAAAAGTGCCGAACAACATTTGATTGATGTAGCTCAAAAAACAGTTAGAGAACGTATTTCAGAGGCTCTGTTATTATTAATAACTTCATTTGGATATTTAGCTGACGGAAAAACAATCAATGTACACATGACTCGTTCAGAAATAGCAGATTTAGCAGGAACTACGACAGAAACCACTATTCGAACGTTATCACAATTGAGTCACGATGGAATAATTTCGCTAGAAGGTAAAAATATAGTCATTACAAATCACACCGAATTAATTCGAAACACCAATACTTACGATTAATAAACAGGTCATTTCAAGTCATTCAAGAGGTTTTTTAAGCCTCTTTTTTTGTTCATTATATTTTTTCATTAAACTTTCTAAGAAAAAATAAAAGTTGATTTATATCATAGTTTGTGGATTCAAAACGGTCTAATTTTATCGAAAATGATGAAATCATGAATTATACAAATAAAAGTTTTAGCTTAGGCTATGTAAATACACTTTTTTTATCAGAAAGAATTGAAGTGAAAGAGGGTGAATTTCTTTTTCATGAAGGTGATTTAAATAATTTTGTATTTTTTATTATTGAGGGTCGAATCAAAGTTGTCAAAAAGAAAATCGTCATTGGCTTTACCAAAGAAAATGAATTCGTCGGAATCACTTCTTGCTTATGTGAAAATGATCATTATTATTTTTCAGCATTAGCATGTGAAGATTCTATTCTTTTAAAAATACATAAAGCTGTATTTAAAAAGGCATTATCTGACAATCCAGAATTTGGTAAAATTATGATTGAAATTTTATGTGAACGAATCAAATTAACAGACAACAAAACCAAAAGCTTCATGAATCACACTTCAACAGAACGTGTTGTTAATGAAATCTTAAATCATATTACGAACGAAAGGCTTTCATGCCAACTTACTCCGGAAGATTTAAGTGAATTAACTGGTGTTTCCAAAAAATTAATTCAATCTATTTTTAAAGAGTTAGCGGCCAAAAAATTAATCAAAATAATTCCACATACTATTGAAATTTTGGATTTAAATCAATTAGAAATAATAGGCAAAATTGTTTAAAAACGTTTATCTGCCTAAAGAGAAATAGAATCGATTAATCTGAAATAATATCCTAATCTTCATTTTAGAAAAAACAAGGATTTAATGGTTCACTCCTCTCCTTTTTTGATTTGCTCTAATTTTGTAATGTCTAAAATATGAATTGCTTTGCCTTCCGTTTTAATAATATTTTCCTTGTTTAAATCAGCCAAAACTCTCACGACTGTTTCATAACGGGTACCAGCTTGATTTGCAATATCTTTTCGAGACAATGTGAAACTTAGTTTTGTTTCGCTACCCGTTTCTAATCCAAACACTTTGAAATTATTAAATAAGACCGAAGCGACCAAATTACGAACAGGTAATTGACTTGCCAAGCGTTCGGATTCTCTCAATTCTTCGGCGAAGAACATCATCATATAAAATCCAAATTCGGGATTTGCTCGAACAGTTTGATTGAAAACTTTCAGGGGAATAAACATCAATTCAGCATCTTCTAAAGCAATTGCAGAAATAGAATAGGTCCAATTCCCTCCAAATCCACGATGACCTAAAATATCACTTTTTGTCACTAAACGAATGATTCTTTCATTATTATGTCCCGAATGAGTTGTTATTTTAACTTTTCCGTCTTGGATAATATATATACCTTTGGTTACATCTCCTGTTTTGAAAATGATGTCTCCTGCTTTATATTTTATCTTTTCACTGTGAAAAGTTACAAATTCACACCACTCAGGGGAACAATATTTACTTAAAAATTCATTCATTTGTTTCATTTTCCTTTGAATCTATAAATGTAAAAAATTATCCGCCAATTGCTACCATCGTTCGATTATTAAAATTGGGAATTTCAGTATTTTCAAAAGATTTGTAACCGCCTCTTTCTTTTGCTTTGCTCCAACAATTTTTCAAGATCATACTTTCAATTTCATCTCCCTCTCTAACTGCTTTTAATAAATCGGTTTCAGATTGGGAAAACAAGCAATTTTTCAATTTCCCATCTGCAGTCAAACGAATTCGGTTACATGTATCACAAAATGGATTTGTAACTGAACTAATTATTCCGAAAGTTCCTTTTGCTCCTTTTATACGAAAATTTCGTGTTGTATCATTTGGCGAATCTTCCAATTTTTCAATATTCTTGAAACCAAAATGAGACGTCACTTCTTCTAAAATTTCCTTGTATGAAATTTTTTTCTCCCAATTCCAATTGTTCCCATCAAATGGCATAAATTCAATGAATCGAATCGCTATTTTATCTTTTTGAGACCATTTAATAAAATCAATTATTTCATCCTCATTTGTTCCCTTTATCAATACGATATTGATTTTTACTTTAAAATCATGCGCTATTAAAAGTGTAATATTTTCTTTGATTTTATTAAAATAATTCCGTCTTGAAATAGCATTAAACCGTTCTTCTTTTAAGGAATCTAAACTAACATTGATTGATTTTATTCCAGCAGCTTTTAACTCATCAATATATTTGTCAATCATTACCGCATTGGTTGTTAAACCTAATTCAACAGGCAATTTCCCAAGTTCATGGATAATGTTTGAAAAATCTTTTTTAATAGTCGGTTCTCCACCTGTTAAACGTATTTTTTTGACCCCCAAGGCAACAAATTGTTTTGCTATAAATAATAACTCTTCGGTTGACATGAACTCTTTTTTATCTCGAATTGCAATTCCTTCTTCAGGCATACAATAGAAGCATCGTAAATTACATCGTTCCGTCAATGATATTCTTAAATAATCGTGTATTCGACCATAAGAATCGACAATTGTTTTCGGTTTTGAGTCCATGATTTACTTTATTTATTCATTAATCACTTCAAAATCTTGAGCAGTCAGCAAATCTTGAGAAAGCGGAAAAAGAGTTTCATCTTCTCTAAAAACATGTAAACGAATCATCTCAGATAACTCTCTTCCTGTATTAAAAGCCAAATCAAAAGTCATTATTTTTGAATCTGTGTCTTGTAATCTTGTTCCCAAGCCTAGTAAATTAAAAGTTAAAGCTGCCAGTTGAATAAATTTCACGTGATCATCAATCATAATATCTACAGCAGTACTAGGCTCCTCTCCGTTACCATGTTCACCAGCTTCAATTAACCGATCATGTAAAATTCTAAAATAATGCCTTTCTTCCTTTCGATTATGCGGTAAAATATGATCATCAAAATAAACAAAAAAAGTATTAAAAGCCTGACTTAATTCTTCTGTAAAATTATATCCGCTTGTTTTAAAATTAATCAAAGCCGTGTCAAATTCATTTGTTTTAGCAACTACCTCTTTATGTTCGTCCATTAATTCTTGAAAAAAAGGATTCATAGTTTCATAGTTAGCCCCAACCATTCTTTCTTTATCATAAGCAGAAGGAGGATCCATCGCTGAGAATTCCTCTAAATTTTCATCTTTATCAGCATTCCTAAGAATTGGGTCTTCTTCTTTAAGCTTTTTTGAATGTTTTTTAACTTCAGCATCTTTGGCTCCAACTCTTTTTCCCGTTTCTTTATCGATTATCTTCATGCGCTTCTATGTTTTAAATCAACCTAGATATTAAATACGTTATATCTTTATGTAAATTACGCTAAAATTTAAAGCTTAAAATATGATTTATATCACATATTTTAAATATTGTTTAAACAAGAATAAAAGAGTTGAATCATTATTTCTTAATTTCCTTAATTTTAAATCGAACACCTAAAAACAATCTTGCTTTTTGGAAAGGAGCATAATTGTATCCTGGGTCAAAAGTATATCCATTTGGATTACTAACTGGATCATTTGCATATTTATCAAAAGGATCAAAAGCTCTCATTATAGGTGCTTCTTTTGGAATAAAATTCAATATATTTTTACATCCCATATATAATTGCCAATCTTTTTTAAACTCTTTTGTCATTTGTAAATTCATTAAACAAAACCAAGGAGAATATTCCGGTCTATAATCATTTGGCAAAATTGGTAACAACATTGAAGAATAAATATTTCCCGTTAAATCAACACTTGTTTTCCATTTATTAAAATTATAACTCACAACAAAATTGGAAGTAAATTTAGGAGTTTGTACTTGTACCGTTTTATTATAATTATTTAAACTATCCATCTTTTGCAAGAATACATCAACAAACGTTGCGCCAATAGATAATTTTAAAGGAAACTGAAACGACCACAATAAATGAGCTCCAATACCTCTATTAATCCCAAATCCATTTAAATTATCAAAAATTACTTTTTGATGATCTGTAAAATAATCTGCTACAATTTTATTTGTGAAATAAGTATAAAATAAATTTGCGTCAATAGAAACAAAACTCTTTTTAAATTGTTTAAATACAGAATAATTTAGGGTGCTATTCCATGATTGCTCTGGTTTCAAATCACTTACAATTACAACATCTCTCGCTCCATTAAACGCAGCATGATCTTCACTAAACAAATTTACAACGCGATACCCATTACCAATACCGACTCTTAAAGTATTGTTTTTATTGATTGTATATTTCCAATTGACTCTTGGTGAAAAAATAGAACCATGAATAGAATTATAATCATATCGAATACCTAGCAGTAAAATATTATTTTCATTTAAGCCAATTTCATCTTGAATAAAGAGGCCCGGTAAATATGTGTTAAGTGGCTTATTCGAAGGAACACTATCTTTAGATTGAGTAATAACAGTATTGTCATCATAATTGGTGTATCGAAGTGCTATACCAATTAAAATATCATTTCGATTTAAATTAATATTTTTCGTTATTTGTCCAAAAATAATATTTTGATTTGCATAAAATGGTGTTTTTCCATAAGCTGAATTTTGTAGATGTTTATTATAAGAATATTGTAGTTTAAAATCTTGTTTAAATAATTTAAAAGGGGAAACACCTATAACCTCATATCTATTCGTATAAATACTTTCACCATAAATACTATCTCCTCCACGAAATGATTTATTCCATTGTAATTCACCTCCCCATCTATCTTCATAGTAATATCGAATCGCTAATTGGGAACTTTTTCCTGATTTATGTTTGTACGAAAATTTATTAAAAAAAGCACTTCTTTTTTGCAGAGTGACGTCAGTAAAATTATCATTATTAATATCCCATTTTTTGTCAAAATGAAAATAATTAACACTGGATAAAGCTGTTATATTTTTCCCAATTTTGTATTTAATACTTACATCTGTATTTAACTCTTGATAAGATGTTCCAAAAATATCAAAAGAAACGAAAGGTGCTTTTTCAGGTGATTTAGTAATTACATTAATCAATCCTCCTACAGCTTCTGAACCATATAAAGTTGATGAAGGTCCTTTTTGAATTTTTACTCTTTGTATAATTGAATTCGGAATCCCCATTAATCCATAAACTGTTCCTAAAGCCGATACAATTGGCATTCCATCAATCATTACCATAGAATAAGGCCCTTCCATTCCATTGATGTGTATGTCTCCCGTATTGCAGACATTACATTGCAATTGTGGTCTCACACCATTTACCATATTCAAGGATTCAAAAATATTTGGATTTGGATTTCTTTCAAATAATTTAGGCGTAATAATATCAATTGCTATTGGACTATCTGATACAGAAATTTCTTTCATTGTTGCAGTAATTGTGACTTCATTGATATTTTTCACACTCTCTCTTAAAGTAAAATTAAAGGTCTTTTTTTCATTTTCGACGATTGTAATTCTTAAAGAATCTACGTAATAATCCATCGCTGAAACGACTATCAAATAAGTACCTTTTTCAACATCATTTATTTCATAATAACCATTTGTATTTGTTGTTCCTCCGATGGAAGTGCCTTTCAAAAAAACGTGCGCAAATTCTACTGGTTTATTATTTGACAAAACGATTCCTTCTATTTTACTTGCTAAACTAAAATAAGAAAGGTGCAAACAAACAATTATATTAACTATTTTTCTCATGAGTTTTTTTACAAATTTCTTATTTAGAATAATTCTACACAATACCATTTTAAAGGTATTTTTCAAACATAAATAATTAATAAACAACAATTTATAAATCATCATAAAACATGATATTTATCACTTATAAAGTTAACAACGTATCATTTTTCCAGTAATCAATAAAAAAAGTAAGTTTTCAAAAAGATTTGATTTAGAATAAAAACTTAGAAATTATCTATAATTTATTAAAAACAACTGGGCACAAAATAAAAGGCTGCCCTTTTGAGACAGCCTTTATCAGATTTGAAAAATAAAAATCAGCGCACGTTTACATTTTCAAACCAACTTTCGGGAAAGCGATTTTTCCAGGTCTAACTATCAACATTAGATAGGCCCAGTTGCTATTTGAAGCAATACTTCCACCTCTTAAGTTTTTCATCGTTGTTGTTCCGAAGAATTGAGAATATCCTCCTTGAATAGTAACACCATCTGTAAAGTTATACAAGAGAGTTGCATCAATTTCTCCTCCTAAATTTGAATTCATTG
Organism: Flavobacteriia bacterium; assembly: GCA_016178305.1. Classification (GTDB taxonomy): domain Bacteria; phylum Bacteroidota; class Bacteroidia; order Flavobacteriales_D; family Crocinitomicaceae; genus CAIUKX01. Next base: position 13,921 of record JACOTM010000075.1, read on the forward strand.
CTACATTAGATGTTGTGATTGTTTTATCATAAACAGTGGCTGCAGCATTGAAATAATGACCGTTCAAAGAATAAATGAATTTGTTTTTTGTATAACTCAATCTCAAATATCCATCAATTAAACCAACGCTGTTAATATGATTTCCTACATAGAAATAATCCATATATCCATTAAATTTATGGTTTGTACCATACAAAGGATTAAATGCATTGTTTTGGTTTCCTGTATATTTGGTACTTTTACCAGATAAAATTTCACCTCCCAAAGTCGCTAAAAATCCTTTAACAGGTTTGTATCCAACTTCCGCACAAATATTATAAGCGTTTAAGAATTTCGTTCCTAATTCCCCCATTTGGTAATATCCGTAAGTTAAAAAATTGAATTTATCGGATTTGTATTCTTCTCTTAAACCAAATGTTTGTGAATAAACGATAGAGGAATCTGTACCTCCTTTAACTGTTCCATTATTCAAAAACAAAAAGCTAATATTGTGTTTTTTGTAAACTTTATTAGCCCATAAAAATTGGAAATTTTGATAATTATTTGCAACATTATAAACATAATATTTACTTGCATCCGCATTTGTATTATAAGCAAATCCTGTATTTACAGTCCATGAACTATCTTGATATTTCAAAATGGCAGCATCGTGTCTTCTACCTTGCATTGACCAATCCAGAGTTCCAAAAATTCGATCATCATCATACGAAATAGCTTGACGTCCGATTTTTGCAGACCATTTTTTATTAAATAATAACTCAACGTTTGCTTCATAAATTGAAAATAATCCTTTTGTATCTATTGCTGCATTTGCTACACTCCCCCAAGTTCGTACATCTTGAGCTGAAAAATTAATTCTAAACTTTTCGGCAGAATATACCCCACCAAAACGTAATCTTTGACTAATAAATGCCGCTGCCTTTTGGCTGGTATCAGACATATTTCCAAATCCATGTCTTACCTCTGCTCTATTCATGTATTGAGCATTAAAAGTCATCTGTGCGTTCACTTTACCCAAAGCGAATGCTGAAATACTTATTAAAAGTACTTTAATCCCTATTGATTTCATAAGTAAAAGAATTTGATTTACATTAGTTTGCTAGGATAGGTTGATTTTTTTTTTACAAACAAAACTAAACCTTAAGACGGTCTTTCACATCCTTTTCTGTTATAGAAATACCAGTTAATAAAGGTTGCTATTATACCGAAAATTGTTAATCCAATAAAGAATGGATTTGGAGTTCCTGAAGCATTAATTGCTGTTAAAATCAAAATAGAGAATAAGAATGGTCCAAAAGCGGCAACTGCTGCTGTCCAACCAATTACTCCAGCTGCTTGACGTGGATTGTGTCCAAAAATAATTGGATACTGTCTAAATGTCGCCGCATTTCCGATTCCTGTAAAGAAGAACAACATCAACATGACACCCACAAACATTGGAAATTGTTGCATGCTTGTTGGGGCAACTAGTCCCATCGTTACTAATAATGTAGAACCTAAAATCAATCCTAAACCACTAATTGTTGTTAATATACCTCCACCCGTTTTATCAGCTACAAATCCAAATAAAACTCTACTTGCTGATCCAATTAAAGGGCCATAAAAAGCATATTGTAATGGATCTGGCGCATCAGGAAAATTACCATAAACCGCTTTAATCAACATTGGGAAAGCAGCTGCCAAACCAGCAAATCCACCGAATGTCATTACGTATGTAATTGTACAATACCATGTATGTTTATCCGAAAAGATATCCAATTGTTCTTTGAAAGAAGCTGTAATTGGAATACTTCTTAGTTTCACCCAACTTAAGATTCCAAAAATTAACAAGAAAGGAATATACCAAAATGCAGCTGTTTGAAGGTAAATTGGTTTATTTTTTACACCATTATCTTTCGCTTGAAACAAAGCAATTACTTTTTCTGCTTTTTTAGGATGAATATTACTAATTGCTTTTGCTTGTAATGGAATTGGTAACACATTAAAAACTGCTAAATTATCAGTTGCTTTCACTTCCGCGTGTGCTTTTAAAATTCCTGCCAACACTTTTTTATCTACTTTCCCTACAATAATCCCCTGTGTTTCAGCATCAATAGTTGCAAAAATTTCACCTCTTTTAGCATTGTCAATTTTTGAAAATACTGCAGCGACTTCTTTCGGTTCAACTTTTGTGAAAATTGTAGAAGCACCATAAATTCCAACACCCAACATTACAGGTGTCAAAAACTGAACTAAACTTACCCCAAAATTTCCAATACCTGCTTGAATTCCCAATGCTGTACCTTTTAAACGTTTTGGAAAAAACAAGTTTGTACTTGGCATATAAGAAGAGAAATCTCCACCACCAAAACCAGTTAAAAAAGCCAATACCATAAACATCCAAAAAGGAGTATTTAAGTCCATTACTGCAAAACCAATACCTACACATGGAATAATTTTCAAGAAAGTAGATACCGAAATCACATGTCTTGTACCATAAATTGGCAATAAAAATGTATGTACGATTCTCAATAAACCACCTGCTAAACCAGGCATTGCAGCCAACCAAAACAATTGATCTTGGTCAAACTTAAATCCAATTCCTGGTAATTTCACAACCAATGCACTCATGATGAACCACGTAGAGAACGAAAACATTAATGCTCCTGTCGTAATCCATAGCGTTTTCCACGCTGTTTTACTTTCTCCTGAGTTCCATAACGTTTCGTTTTCCGGATCCCACTTTTCTAGCCAAGTTGCCATTTTTTTTTAGTTTTAAATTAATAATTTATCGGATAACCCTTAAAATTGGACAATTCGATTTTTTAAACACATTGTACGTTCGACTTCCCATCAACAATTGACCTGCTGGTGATGACTGATGACTTGCCAACACAATTAAATCTGCTTGATGATCATCTGCCGATCCTACAATTTCGGTTGCCACATCTCCATGTCTCATTTCCATTTCAATGTTTTCAACCCCTAAGCTTTTTAATCTTGTTTCCTCTTCATTTAAAATATCTTTTCCTTCATTCACCCATTGTTCCCGAATTTGCTGCCATTCTTTTGAATCTGAAGTCAAAGCTCCAGCTGAGCTCCAACGTTCTTCAACATAAAGAACAATTACTTTCGTGTCTCTACCTGAACAAAGTTTCGCTACTGTTTCAGCTGTTTTTTCAGCTAATTCGGAGTTACCTACGGGATAAATTATTTGACGAATATATTCTTTTGTATCCGAAATTTTTGACGCCACTTTATTTCCAACATCAACAATATTTCCTTTAATTTTCTCAACGGCTTGAATAACGATTGCTTTACCGCCTTTACCAACCCATGTTTTGGTCCATTTTCTCTGTGCTATTAAAAGAACGGCAAAGGCAATAATTGCCAGCACCGCAAAAGCAAAGAAACCGCCGGCATAAGAACCTGTTGAACCTTTAGAAATACCCATTGCATTTGGAATAAAACTTCCTCCAATTGCCCCAATTTCTCCAATCATAGAACCAGCAACCGCAGTTGTAGTAGGCCATCTGAGAGGAACTAATTGGAATAAGGAGCCATTTCCTAACCCTAAAGCCGCAAAACAAAGAATGAAAAAAACGGTTGTTAAGACTATCGAAGTTTGGAAACCAGTTGCAATGATTAATACGATAATAATTCCAAAAACAATTGACAACATTCGAATGCCTCCATATTTATCAGAAGCCCATCCACCAACAACACGAATTGCACTTCCCATTAAAGCTGCAAGCATTGTTAACTGACCTGCTTCAACTTTCGTTACCCCAAATTGATCAAAATAATAGGTTGGTAAAAAATTACTTAATCCGATAAATCCACCAAAAGTAACGATATAGACTAAATTGAATACCCAACCATCTTTATCCCATAAACAACTTAAATGTTCTTTCAAAGATTGATGCTCTCTGTCAGGTGGTTCTTTAGCAAAAATCAACATAACTAGCATTGGTATCAACATAAAAAATGCTGCAAAACCATATACTGCATGCCAACCATATTTCATTGCTAATGGTGGTGCAAATAACATTGCCAATACCGTCCCACTGTTACCAGCCCCCGCTATTCCCATTGCCAAACCTTTGTATTTAGGCGGAAACCATCCTGAACCTAACGATAAAGCAACTCCAAAACTTGCCCCTGCAATACCTAATAAGACCCCCATAATAAGTACATCATTATAAGTATGTACACCAAAGTATCCGTAAACTAAAGCAAGTGTAATTAACGACATCTCAACCATAGCAGCATATTTTCTACCGATATATTGAGATAATACCCCAAGTGGAAAACGCATAATTGCACCAGCTAAAATAGGAACCGATATCATGAATCCTTTTTGACCTGCTGTTAAATGAAATTCTTCACTTATAAATGGTGCCATTGCTCCGTTTAAAACCCAAATTGCAAAACAAAAATCAAAATAAATAAATGCTGCAAACAATGTCGGTGGGTGACCCGATTTCAAGAATGTTCTAAAACCTCCCATAACTTCAGTTTTTAATTATACAACAAATGTATGTACCTTATCTACCCTAGAAAATGATTACAATCATACTTTTGAATAATTTTAAAAAATGTTAAATTTTCTTAAAAAATATTTTTAAAATAAATCAAACAAAACACCTAAACAGGTGTTTAACAAGATATTATACATAAAAACATTTTTCAATGTTTTAACTATAAAGATTTATTTTTCTACTATAAAAAAAGGTATTGGGTGATTTATATCATAATTTAATCCAAATAATAATACCGATATTTACAAAAAAATATAACGGACAATAAATCATGAAGTATTCTATTCTATTTTCAGTCTTTTTTCTAAGTTTATCGACTTGGAGCCAAATTCATTTTAATTCTTCTAAAGCAAATCAACAATGGGGTCAATATTATAATACTTTCCAGTTTTCAAATAAATTCAGTTTACAGTCTGATATTGGCTACAGATGTGGTAATGGTATTCAAAATCCATTAACAAAATTGATTCGAACAGGTCTTTACTATACAATTAATTCACATTTCAAAACAGGTGTTGGATATGCTAAATTCGATTCTTATGAAAATACGGAACGCATTAAAGAAGAAAATCGTTTGTATTTAGAAGTAAGTTATAAATCTCAATTAAAAAGTAAAAAAATAAAATTCGACCAACGATTTAGATTGGAAGAACGAATGTTTTCTACTTCTTTCTCAAATTACAATCAAACACGGCTTCGCTATTTATTTTCGACCAATATTGAATTATGGAAATCAAAAAGTGAAAATCAACGCCTCATATTTATTCAAACAAATGAATTATTTTATTTCTTTTCAAACAATTCATCTCAAAACAATTTCGAGCAACTTCGAATGATATTTGGAATTGGTTACCAACCGACTAAAAATTTAACTTTTGCGTTGAATTACAACAGTCAATACAATTTGAATTTAAGTAAAAATAAAATCTATGAAACGAATGTTTTTTGGTTAACCATTAGACATACGATTAATTACAAACTATTCAACCGAACAAAAGATAAAAGTCAGTAATATTAAGGGGCTAAGTGTTTCTAACGGATAGAAACTGCTATTGAAAAAACAGCCTAAAAACAACACAAACAACTGATTATCAATTAAAAAACAACAAAAACTAAACCTTCCTTAAAGTTTGCAGTTGATTTGCATCTACCTCAATCACATCACCTTTCGAATAATTTTTTGTTTCAGTAGTTAAACAGAATATTTGTTCATTCATTAAAATGGTTAAAAAGGTTGGTTCTACAGCTAAAACATATCCTCGAAATTTGATTTCAGCTTGATTTTCATTTATAAATACATTTTCAGGTTTGCCTGATTTTATAATTTTTCCTTTTTCAATTAAGAATATTGAATCTGAAATTCGTATGACTTCTTCTAAATCGTGACTAACAAAAAGACAAGTAATATTTTTTAATTTTTGAACCTTCAAAAAGGCTTCCTGAATAGATTTTCTTAAACGGACATCTATAGCTGAAAAAGGTTCGTCTAACAACAAAACTTGTGGTTGACGTAACAATGCTCTTACAAGTACAATTTGTTGTTTTTGTCCTCCAGAAAGAGCTGAAATTTTATAGCTTAGCAAATCTTGTATATTAAACAAACTGCTTAAATAAGTAAACCATTTGTTTTCCTTTTTTATATCACAAACAAATTTCAAATTTTCGAGAACATTTAAATGAGGAAATAAAACACTGTTTTGAAAAACAAATCCAAGTTCTCTATTTTCGATAGCTAAATTTATTTTTAAAGTTGAATCAAACCATTGTGCATGATTAAAGGTGATTTTTCCATTTGAAGGCATATTAATTCCTGAAATACAATTCAAAATACTTGTTTTACCTGAACCTGAAA
>JACOTM010000076.1 GCA_016178305.1 Flavobacteriia bacterium
GTTAGTAGGGGTTATCGTAAGATTATTGAATGTTGGTAAAGGATTTACAATAATTTTTATCGGACGTACAACGGAACAACTATCATTGTTCCAGATACGAACGGTATAATTCATAGTACTGTCGGCGGTAAAAATAGGATTAGGGCAGTTAGTACAGCTTAAACCTGTGGAAGGATACCACTCGTAATTTTGCCCACCCGAAACGTTGAGTTGTAGTTGCGATCCCTTACAAACGATTGTATCATTTGGAACGGAGACAGAAAAGGTATCACAAGGGGTGGAATGTGTTATAAAAAAACCTGAATAAAGGTTATATTTTCCATTATTCACATTTTGCTCCCATTCAAGACTCCAATTTAATGAATTATTATTAATGTAGTTATTTATTTTTAATAAACCATCCGATCCTCCAACTAGTTCATCAGGCGTATCGTCATCTAAACCGAATAAGGTATTATTTTGATAATAAAAATGACCTTTTACTCCTGCACCACTCCAATTAGAATTAACTGAATCACTCCCTTTTAGTAAACCTGCATTAATAGATCCATTATTAAAATAAAGATATGAACCATCATTTGATATAGAATAATTGTTCATTCTATCAGAATAGATAGCAAATCCAATTGGATCAGTGTTTGTTATAGCATTAAAGTTGGAGAAATTATAATCTGTATAGTATCCTTCATTATTATTATTGATTAGTATATACGATGTAATATTTGAAATAAATGAAGCATTTTCATATATAACATATAAATAGATACAATTATATGAACAACCACTACAGTTCATTTGTAAAGGAATGGAAACTGAGTAATTTGTTACGGATGGATTTATGAAAGAAGTAACATCTATTTTGTGAACAGATATATTATTTGCATCCGCCGTCCCTATTAAGTTAAACTCATTTGAAATTTGAGTGGAAGCATTAAAATAAAATGGTATATTGTTTAGTAAAATAGATGTGTCATTTGAATCACCAAATTTATTTGCAAACAAAAAAGCTTTTTTAATTGTACTACCTGGTTCAATATAGATTTCAAAACTTCCACTACCTGCACCTAAGCTAGTAGATAATCCAGCGCCAGTAACACCACATTTACAAGTTTCCTGATAATAAATTGATTGTGAAAAAGTTGGTGTAAAAATGATAAAGGAAAAAAAGATTAAAAATAATTTCATAAATGCTTTGATTTTTCGTTTTTTTTTTTAAGACATTTGAACTCAAATTTAAACAATCATCTTATGAAAAACAAATTATTAACCTTTTTTTTAACACTGGGTTTTTTTCAATGTTATTGGTCTCAAAATTCAGGACTGATTTTTGCGCCAAAATTTCAAAATTTGACTAATGGTATACAAAACCTTCCTACCTACGGCCAAATCAACACCAATTATTATGAAGGTTACAAGGGTCAAGCAGCCAAAAGTGCTCAAAACATTATCACCGACAGTCAAGGAGACATCGTATTTTTCATAGTCGATCAGTTTATTTATGATAAAAACGGAAAATTGATAGATGTTTTTACAGAAACAAGTGAAGGAGTGATGGAAGTTTCTGGAATTATTTCGGAGATTGCAGTAGTACCAGCTCCAGAAGATTGCAATACCTTTTATTTATTATCAACAAGAAACGCTACAGATATTTCGTATGCAAAAGGGTTTTATGCAAAATTAGTTGTGAAATATAATGCACAAGGACAACTATTAGAAGGATCTGGACTTGAACAAATAGTTCAAGGAGAGTGTGAAAACAAAGGAGTTTTTTTTGAAAATTTGATAGGAAGTGCATATTATGCTAACAATAATAATCATGATGAGGGACCTCGTTTTGCGGTTGTGAACAAGGGAAATTCAAATGATAAGTATTTATTTATTCAAAATGGCTTGCGAACATTTAGATGTACTATCACCAATACAGGAATTCAATATGATAATGTCTATGTGGATTTAATTAGTAATGGATTATTTTCAAATCTTAGCTCAATCAATGAGCCATTAACTGAAAGGACTGAAATGGAGGTAATTATGAAGCCAGATAGTAATTACCGCATTGCATTTTCAATGATTTATACTAAATCAATCAATAATCCTTGTAAAGGTGTTTTTATTTATGATGTGGATAATAATGGTTCTTTCATAAGCGGAAGTGCTCAGATAGCTGAATATCAAAACACGAATCAAAGCTTAGGGTTTCAAATTAAAGGGATTGAGTTTTCACAAGATGGGAATCTATTGTATGTCACTCATAAACCCACATCTTTACATCCAGGATCTTTAGATGTTTTTGATTTAACAAGTGGAGTGCCTGTTAAAACAATAGTAGAAACGTCCAATGTTTTTCAATATAGTCAAATAGAAGCTTCATTTGGAAATACGATGTTAATTCCACATGCAAATGGATTGGCACAAATTACAAATGCGAATAGTTCAACACCAAGTTTAACAATGAATTTTGCATCATTTACCTATCAAACATCTACGCCTTTTTCAAATCAAAATAATTCAAATGATTTGCTAAGATTAATGCAAGACCAAATAGATGGGATGGATTATTCCTTTATAAACCCAAATGTTTACGAAGCAGATACTTATATTGTAAGTGTCAATTCAACATGGACTGCAAATGGTGCTGGTATTGGTAATCCATTAATCGTAGGTACAGGTAATATAGCTTATATTAAAGATGAACTTCGTATCAAAGCAGGTGTAACTTTAACGATTCAAAACATGGAATTTAGGTTTTCACCAGGAGCTCGAGTTGTTATTGAAAATGGCACTTCAAGTCTTCAAGGAGGGAGATTAATAATCAATAATACAATTTTTACTAATGAAGATAGATGCGAAAAAGATAAATTGTGGTTAGGAGTAGAAGTTTGGGGTAATAAATTACAAACGCAAGGTACTATTACCAATACGAGACAAGGTCGCTTTCTTATGTATAATAATTCAATTGTAGAAAATGCGAGAATTGGAGTTTTAATAGGGCGAAGAATTTCAACAAAAGTGCCAATTCCATTTAATTATGGTGATTGCAATACCAATTCTACGATATTATATGATGAAGTTGTGAATCCAAATATTTTTGATAATTTGTATGATGGAGGAATTGTTCAAGCAACAAGTTCAACATTATATAATAATCAAATAGGAGTTTATTTTCGACCATATATTCCTGTAAATGTGATAAACAATCTTTCTTTTTTTTCGAAAACAAATTTTATTTGGAATGGTCCATTAAAAGAAAATGTAAGTTTAGGAAATTTAGCACGATTAATTCAAGTAAATGGAATTTCATTTAAAGGCTGTAAATTTGAAAATCAAACACCTAACTTATACCCTACTTATGGATTAGGCTTTGGTATTTTTGCGCAAGAATCACAATTTTATGTTAAGCCTTTTTGCAATTCAATGGGTCAAAATGGAATTTGTAACTCACAAGTTGTTTCGGAATTTAATGAATTGCGATTTGGAATTTACACATCAAATTCAAACATTTTCAGTTTTACATGTTCTGAAACAAAATTCACGAATAATCAATTTGGAATTTATGTACGATCTACAGATAATGAGAAAATAACTCAAAACGTTTTTAAAATTAAAGAGTCTAACTCTAATCAATCATGTGGAGTAGCACTTTATTATTCAACGGGATATAAAGTAGAAGAAAATACTTTTTCTGAGTTTGATAATCCTTTAGTAGCAAATACTAGTGGGCTTAGTTATGGTATTCTAGTAGACAATTCAGGCGCAGTTGAAAATAATATTTATAAAAATTATTTTCATCATTTAAAGATAGGAGGACAAACGCAACATGTAAATTCAATAGCGATTACAGGAGCAAATAATCCAGATAATAGCAGTACCTTTACAATGGCAGGATTAAGATGGAAATGTAATGATTTTCAAAATGATATTTATTCGCATGATATGACTTTAGTTGAAGGGAGTATGAATTATTATCAAGGAAATGCTACTTCATCAAACTCTGAATATGAAGCAAAAAATAAAGCGGCTCGAAATAAATTTTCATTAAGTCATGAATCCTTTTATTTAGCTCATGATATTTTAGTTTCGGGAACTTCTCAAGATATACTCTATGCATATCTAGATGCACCACGCCACAAACCAGATTCTTATACGCCAAACATAGTTGATATTAATGATGTTTTATGGAATAATGCGCCTATAATAAATGACGATAATACTTGTCCTTCAAATTTAATTAGCAAAACTTGGATAGAAGCTTTAGGTGTGATTCAAGAACTCAAAACTGAAATAATTTCAAAACAAGAATTACTTGATAGAGGGGCGGCTTCAGAATTAATTACATTGATAAATAATGGTTCAGATGATGAAGTAAAAATGGGTTTATTAAATGCTTCTCCTTATTTATCAGATGAAATATTACTAGCTTATATTGCTAGCAATCCACCTACAGGACATTTAAAACAAATTATAATTGCAAATTCAAAATTATCATCAAATGTTAATGTTGCATTATCTCGATTATCAATTCCGAATGGAATAGCAAGTCAAATAGCTGCAAAACAGTTTGGGATTTCAGAAAGGTCAAAATTAATTTCAGATATAAACACGATGAAAGGTGAAATTACAGCAATTTACAATGATCAAATCAGAAATGCACTTTTAGATGAAAGCGATAACGCAACGTTTGAAAATTTAATTCTAATTTTGAAAGAAGAACAAAATTATGAACGATTAAAATTATTATTGTCAACATATTTATTGAACAAAGACAATGAAAAAATCCAAGAAACAAGAGAGTTAATCAGTGCTGAAAATCCAGAAATAGAATTTTTAGAATTATCCGAAATTCAAAAAAACATGAATAATTCTCTTTCGGTTTGCGATGCGTTAAATGAAAATATAGAATTAGAAAATCAACTTATTAATTTAAAAATAAATGGTTTAAATAAAAAAATGCAAGAAAAAGCAGCTTGCTTGTTGGATATGAAATCGTATTTATATGAACCTTTGGATTTTTTAAGTATCAATTCTTCTAGAAGTCATATTTCTACAGAAAATACTTCATCAAACACAATAGAAACTAGCCGTTCAGTGTTTGTACATATTTATCCAAATCCAACAACCGGGTTAGTAAATATAGATTATCCAACAATGAACGATGGAGAATTAAAAATAGAAGTGGTTGATTTAATAGGGAAGGTTGCATTTAGCACAATTTTTACAAATACAAATGGTGAACAAATCAATTTAAGTGATTTACACAAGGGAATGTATTTAGTTAAAATTACGATGGATGGTGCTTTATTTGAAAATCAATATTTGAAAATTCAATAAATAATTCAAAATACAAACAAAAAAATCGCTCAAAAACGGGCGATTTTTTGTTTAAAGGAAGTTTATCAATAAATAAATTTCCGAATTTTATTCCATAATTTTTTATACCTTTGCAGACTTTTTATAAAAATTTTACACTTTATATAGTTGTGTTATGACAAAAATGAAACTTTCAGAGTTTAGTTTTGACTTACCAGAAGAGTTAATTGCTGAATACCCTACAGATAACAGAGATGAGTCTCGTTTAATGGTCATCCATAGAGATACAGGTAAAATCGAACACAGATTATTCAAAGATATCATCAACTACTTCAATGAAGGAGATGTAATGATTCGTAATAATACGAAAGTGTTTCCTGCAAGAATGTATGGTAACAAAGAAAAAACAGGTGCAAAAATTGAAGTTTTCTTATTGCGTGAATTGAATAGAGAAAGTTTATTATGGGATGTTTTAGTAGATCCTGCACGTAAAATTCGTATTGGGAATAAATTATATTTTGGTGATGATGATTCTTTAGTAGCTGAAGTAATTGACAACACAACTTCAAGAGGACGTACCTTACGTTTTTTATTTGATGGTCCTTACGAAGAATTTAAAGCAAAAATTACTGAGTTAGGTGAAACTCCAATTCCAAAATACATTAAACGTAAAGTGGAAGATTCAGATGAAGAAAGATACCAAACAATTTTTGCGAAAGAAGAAGGTGCTGTAGCTGCACCAACTGCTGGTTTACATTTTTCAAGACAACTTTTGAAAAGATTAGAATTAAAAGGAGTTAATTTTGCAGAAGTTACTTTACATATTGGTTTAGGAACATTTCGTTCAGTTGAAGTTGAAGATTTGACAAAGCACAAAATGGATTCTGAGCAAATGATGATTACCAAAGAATGCGCAGACATAGTTAACAAAGCGAAAAGAGATAAAAAACGAGTTTGTGCTATCGGAACAACGGCAATGAGAGCAATTGAAACTTCTGTTTCTACAGATGGGATGTTAAATCCTTATAATGGTTGGACAAATAAATTTATTTTCCCGCCTTATGATTTTAGTATTGCAGATTGTATGGTAACAAATTTTCATACACCATTATCCACTTTATTGATGATGATTTCTTCTTTTTGTGGTCATGACTTAATGGTAGAAGCTTACCAACAAGCAGTTAAAGAGAAATATAGATTTTATTCTTACGGAGACGCAATGTTGATTTTGTAATTTTAGAATCAAGGTTGTCCGCTTTGTGCGGAAGTTCTGGAATATTACTCATGTCAATTAAAGGAAAGATAAATCAGATTGTCATCCGCAATTTGAGTTAATCAAAATGTTAGAATCATTTTATATCAAAACCGTAGTTATTGCTACGGTTTTTTTCAATAATTATGGATATTCTTTTTACAAATAAAATATTACTTGAATATTTGCAAAATGAATTAAAATTCACTAATTTCACTTATAAGTAAAATAATTAATTAGATTTGTACTCGTTTAATGTTATTTAAATCAAATTAATGCTGGTATTTGAAGTTATATTTTCAATTTAAATGGCAAGACGAAGGTTATAATAGATGAGTATGATTCAGGAAAAGCATGTAAATTTTATTCATGTTTTTTAGGGAACGAGACCCAATGTGAATTTGATAAGTTTATTGACAGAGTTGATTCGGATGGTAAAAATATAGAATTAGAAAAACTGGCAACAATTTTAAATGATGGTATTTTAGAAAAAAACGGAGCAATCGAAAGATATTTCAGACTTGAAGGAAAACGTAGTGATAGGATTTGCGCTTTACCTGTTTTAGCTTCAAAGTTAAGGTTATATTGTATTCGAATATCTGATGAAATATTGATTATTGGTAATGGTGGAGTAAAAACGACTGATACATATCAAAATGACACACACCTCAATAAATGTGTCGAAACTTTACAGAAAATAGATTATGAATTAAAGAAGCTGGAACAAGAAGGTATTATTTTATATAGAAATAAGACAATATTAGATTTCCCTGTAGAACTATTCATTAATACTTGAAAGATGAGTAAACTCAAAGAAAGACTTAAAAGCGTGAATCCTGATATTCGAAATAACTTCGAAAAATCTGATCGGGTAGCACAGTTTATTTCAGATAAACTAAAAGAAAAAAACTGGTCTAAAGGTAGACTAGCAGAAGAGTTGGGCACAAAAAATCAATCTCTTATAACACGATACATGTCAGGACAACACAACTTTACATTTAGTACTATTACTGAATTGGAAAGAGCTTTTGGATGTAAGTTTGTAACCATTGAAGAGGTTGAGAAAAAAGATGAAAATCCAATCAATGATGAAAATGTTTCTGACTACTTAGGTCAATGGTTCCTAAATAAAGGTCGTAAGGGATATTTTATGGTTCATAGAAATCATTTATTTCATAAAAAAGAGGGTTCCCATGATATTGTAAATAATAGAGGAATGAAAAGTAAAAATCTTGCATCATGAAACTAGTTCTATCTCCATTAAAGCTTACAGATTTTTATATTTTACAATCAAAATATAGTTTTGTAGAGCCAGTAAACAACAAGTCAGATGATCAATCTATTTTTGAAGAATATAACCTTGATTTTGACTTTAACTTTAAAAAACAAGATGATGGTGAGATCTTTCTTTTTACAAAAATTTCGATTAATGAAATAGAAAAGCCTCTATCAGGATATACAATGTTTGTAGAAGCAATAACTATTTTTGAATTTAATGAAAAAGAGAAATTATCTGAGAAAGAGATATTTGATTTGCTTTATATTTCAGGATTGAGTATTTCTATAAACAATCTTAGGAATTATATATCTAACATGACAATGTATTTTCCATTTGGTAAATATCAATTACCTGCAATTGACTTAAATGCTTTACATATATCGAAAAAAGAAAAATTAGAAGCTAAAAAGCAGGTTAAGAATAAAAAGAAATAATTTTCACTGAAAACATTGACAATAAGCATAATTGGTGAAAAACAAATTTAGACAGAGTTACTAAGAATATTGTCCTTGAAAAGAATTATTTATTTAATAAAACGATATTTTAGAATACAAAAAATAGCTCTGAATCCATCTTTCCAGCCGATTTTTTTTCCTTCGTCATACGTTCTTCCATAATAGGAAATACCCACTTCGTAAATTTTTATTTTCGGAATTCGAGCTAGTTTTGCAGTAATTTCAGGTTCAATGCCAAAACGATTTTCTGTAATAGTAATTTTTTTTGCAATTGATGAACGAATTAATTTGTAGCAAGTTTCCATATCCGTTAAATTCAAATTGGTCATCATGTTTGAAAGACGGGTTAAGAATTTATTGCCTATCGAATGCCAATAAAATAATATACGATGCGGTTGATGTCCCATAAATCTAGAACCATATACGACATCCGCATTGTCTTTGAATACCGCTTTCATCATGATGTTATACTCTTCCGGGTCATATTCTAAATCAGCATCTTGAATGATGATATATTCACCTGTTGCTTCTTGAATTGCTCGATTGATTGCTGCACCTTTTCCCATATTTTTAGCTTGAGAAAAAAGTTGTATGTTTAAAGTTGGATTTTCAGAAATATATTTTTCAATTTTTTCAACGGTATCATCTTTGGAACAATCATTGACAATGATGATTTCTTTTTCAATCTTATTATCTAAATTAACTTCTTTAATTCTATTTAAAATTAAATGAATTGTAGCACCTTCGTTATATGCAGGTATAAGTATTGATAATTTTTTAAATTCCATATTTGTAATATTCAAAGCAAATATAATTTTTTATGTCTAATCAACTCGTACATTTAACGAGAGAAAAGAATTAATATTTAAGAGCTTCCCTGTTTTTAGTTGCTAAAACGTTAAATTTTTACTTAATTTGAACACTTTTAAAACGAAATTATGTCACATAGTGAAACAACAAAAACAAATTACGCAGCTTTAATTACCTTAACAACCGTATTCTTTTTTTGGGGATTTGTTGCTGCGTCAAACGATATATTAATTCCTGTTTTTAAAAATGCCTTGCATTTAAAACAATGGCAATCTCAAATGATTTCATTCGCTTTTTATGTCGCTTATACTGTTGGTTCAATCTTATATGTTTTAATTTCTTATTGGTTTAAAAAAGATATTTTATTGAAATTGGGCTATAAAAAAGGAATTGCTTTAGGTTTAATTATTTCTGCACTTGGTACACTTTTGTTTATTCCTGCATCTAATTTAGAATCATTTCCAATCATGATTTCAGGTTTATTTGTAGTTGGTTTAGGTTTTTCATTGCAACAAACAGCTGCAAATCCATTGGTAATTTCTTTGGGCGATCCAGCCAAAGGTTCACAACGCTTAAGTTTGACTGGTGGGGTAAATAATATCGGAACTACAATCGGTCCTGTTTTAATCGCATTGGCAATTTTTGGAAGGACTTCAGCTTCTGATGTTTCTGTTAATATTAGTAGTATTCAAATGCCTTATTTAATTTTAGGTTTAGCTTTTATAGTTGTTGCTGCTTTGATTTATTTTTCAAATATTCCCAATCATCTTGCAACTACTTCTGAAGTTAAAAACTCTGATACTTCCGTTTCTACTAAAAAAATATGGGATTATCCTCAATTGTATTTGGGTATGATCGGTATATTCGTTTATGTTGGAGTAGAAGTAGCTACAGCTGGAAATTTAGGAGAATATTTGAAAGTTCATTACGGTATGGAATCGAATAAGATTACTCCATTTGTATCTTTGTATTGGGCAAGTTTAATGATTGGCCGTTGGACATCAGCTTCTGGTGTGTTTTCTAGTAAAAAATCTGTTCAAAATATTCTAAAGTTTGTTTTGCCTTATGGTGCATTTGGAGTTTATGTTTTGATCAATTCAATTACAAAACAAGATTTAACGGATATCTATTATTATGCATTTGTAATTATTGTTTTAATTATTGCAGAATCA
>JACOTM010000110.1 GCA_016178305.1 Flavobacteriia bacterium
ATTAATAATTTTTTATACTGCTGAATTGTATTTTCTAATCCAAAATAAAGAGCATCTGAAATTAAAGCATGTCCTATTGACACTTCCATTAATTGAGGTATTTTAGATTTAAAAAACTTTAAATTATCTAAACTTAGATCATGTCCTGCATTGATTTCAAGACCTAATTCAGTAGCATAATTTGCGGCATTTACATAAGCTTCAATTGCTTTATCGGGATTGGATTCAAAATCTTCAGCAAAAGGTCCTGTATATAATTCAATCCGATCAACTCCTGTTTTTGCTGCATATTCAATATTTTCCAAATTCGTATCAATAAAAATTGAACTACGCACATTTAACGCACGAAATTGTTGCACTAAATCAACCAATAAATGCTGATATTTTTTTGTTTCCCAACCTGCATTCGAAGTTAATACATGCGGTGGATCTGGCACTAAAGTAGCTTGAGCAGGTTTTATTTCCGAAATTAAATCAATGTACCTTTTATCTGGATATCCTTCAATATTAAACTCTGTCTTCACTATTTTTGCTAAATCATAAACATCTTTCGTTGTTATATGACGCTCATCCGGTCTTGGGTGCACAGTAATTCCATCTGCTCCAAAACGCTCACAATCGATAGCAACACCTACGACATTTGGCGTATTTCCTCCTCTTGCGTTACGAATTGTTGCAATTTTATTAATATTTACACTTAACTTTGTCATAGAATCGAGTTTTTTCCGTTTCAAAAGTACATACTTACAGAGTAATTTACTAATTTGGCAACAACAATGAAAGCACAAGAATTAATTACAGAAGAAATTCCTCCGTTAACGCACACAGACACAGGCGAAAAAGCGTTGCATTGGATGGATGAATTTAAAGTTTCACATTTGCCGGTATTAAAAAACGGGAACTTTGTAGGCGTTATTTCAGAATCAGACATAATGGATAAAATGGATGTCAATCAAACGTTAGATGTTTTATTCGACCATCTTCCTCGTCCTTATGTATTTTCAGATGCACATATATATGAAGTTTTAGCTAAAATTTCTGAACATAAATTAAGCATCCTGCCAATTTTAGATCATACCGAAAAATATCTTGGTTGTACCAGTATTTTCCATTTAGTTTCTTTGATGGCAAATACAGGAAGTATTAAAGAACCTGGAGGAATTATCGTTTTAGAAGTTAGTCGAATCAATTATTCGATGGCTCAAATTGGTCAAATTGTAGAAAGCAACAATGCTAAAATTTTGAGTTCTTATATTATGTCTTCTCCGGACACTACAAAACTCGAAGTTACATTAAAAATTAATCAAATAGAATTAGACCGTATCATACGCACTTTTGAACGATATGACTATATTATTAAAGCCTCTTATCAAAAAAGTAGTGGTGACGAAGATATTCAATTCCGTTTTGATGCATTAATGAATTATCTGAATTTGTAAAAGATGAATGTAGCTATTTATAGTAGAAAGCTAAATAAACAAAATGCGCATCACTATACAGAATTACTCGGTATTTTAAAAGATTTTGGATGGAATCCTATAATCGAAAAAGATTTAAATGATCAACTAATCAAACGTGCTGGAATTTCTGATAAATTCGATGTTTTTTCTACTAGAGAAGATTTAAAAACAGGAATTGATTTAGCTTTTAGCATTGGAGGAGATGGTACTTTTATTCAAACAGTAAGTTACATACGTGATTCTGGTGTACCTGTCTTGGGTATAAACACCGGTAGATTGGGATTTTTAGCAAATATTTCAACAGACCAACTTCATGAAACGATGGATTTAGTCAGAGAGAAAAAATATGAATTTCAAAAGCGATCATTATTGCGAGTAGAAACAGAAAGTGGTCTTTTTGGTGATGAAAATATTGCTTTAAATGAAGTTTCTTTGCATAAAAAAGATACCGCATCTATGATTACAGTTCACGCCTCTTTAGATGACAAATATTTAAACTCATATTGGGCTGATGGTTTAATCGTAGGAACTCCAACAGGCTCAACAGCTTACAACCTAAGTTGCGGTGGTCCAATTGTAACGCCAGGTTGTCAAATACACTTATTAACACCAATTGCCCCTCATAATTTAAATGTCAGGCCAATGGTTGTCCCTGATCATTTACCTATTAAATTGAGTGTTGAAGGAAGAGAAAGAAGATATTTGATTAGTATTGATGGCAAATCGTTAAGTATTCCCCAAGGGGAAGAAGTATTAGTTAAAAAAGCCGAATTCATGATTAATGTAATCAAGTTTCAAGACAATAACTTCCTGGATACTATTCGAAATAAAATGCTTTGGGGTATTGACAAACGAAACTAATAATTACTAGTATTCTCTTTTTTAACATACCGTAAATTTATTCTTATCAAAATATTTTTAATTTTGAAGTAAAATTATAAAACAATGACACGATTTTTTTCTATTGCATTCATTTCTATTTTAGCAATAACAACATTTAGTTTTTCTTCCAACATTTCAGGAAAGCCTAAAAAACCCGTTTTAAATCCAGGTATTTATGCGCAATTTGAAACAAATAAAGGAATTATTATCTGCGAGTTAGAATACAAAAAAACACCGATGACAGTTGCTAATTTTGTTGGTTTAGCTGAAGGAAAATTCTCTGTCAATGATACGATCAAATACTCAAAACCTTTTTATAACGGGCTAAAATTCCATAGAGTTATCGCTAATTTTATGATTCAAGGTGGTGATCCTAAAGGAGATGGGAGTGGTGGTCCAGACTATGAGTTTTATGATGAAATTAATCCGGAATTAAAACATACTGGTCCTGGAATTTTATCAATGGCAAATTCTGGTCCGAACACAAATGGAAGCCAGTTTTTTATCACTCATGTAGCAACACCTCATCTGGATGGAAAACACACTGTATTCGGTCATGTTGTTGTTGGACAAGATGTTGTAAATGCAATTGTGCAAGATGACATAATGAAAAAAGTCAAAATTATTCGTGTAGGAAAAGAAGCTAAGAAATGGAATGCAACTCTTGCTTTTAAAGAAGCAAATGATAAAATCAAGGCTGAAGAAAAAAGAAAAGCAGATTATTTGGCTAAAATCAGTGCAATGACAGAGGATGAATATAAAAAATTCATGTATGAAGAAGTTCTAAAAACATATCCAAATGCAAAACAAAGTCCTTCTGGTTTAGTATATATCATCGAAAATGAAGGATATTCTAAAAAAATCATCAAAGGAGATACTCTAAGTATTCATTATAGAGGAACATTAAGAGCGGATGGAAAACAATTTGATGCTTCTTATGACAGAGGTGAGCCAATGGAATTTGTTTTCAAAACCAATCGTATGATTCCCGGATTTGAAGAAGGAATCGAGATGTTAGGTTATGGCGGAAAAGCAAAACTAATTATTCCTTATTATCAAGCTTATGGAAAAAGAGGTCAAGCACCTGTAATCCCAGCTTATTCAGACTTAGTCTTTGACATTGAAGTAATTGAACCAGGAATTTTTGCTGAATTTATTACAAACAAAGGAACTATTGTATGTAAATTGGAATACAAAAAAACACCTATGACTGTTGGTAATTTTGTCGGTTTAGCTGAAGGCACGTTAAATATTGGTGATTCAATTGTTTATCCTAACCCTTTTTACAATGGCTTAAAATTTCATAGAGTAATTCCTGATTTCATGATTCAAGGTGGTGACCCTGATGGAAATGGTTCGGGTGGACCAAAACATCGATTTACAGATGAAATAGTACCCGAATTAAAACACAATAGCGCTGGGATTTTATCCATGGCAAATGCTGGACCTGGAACAAATGGAAGTCAATTTTTCATTACACACAAAGAAACACCTTGGCTGGATGGAAAACATACAGTATTTGGACATGTTGTGACAGGTCAAGAGGTCGTTAACGCGATTGTTCAAAACGATACGATTCTTAAAGTTAACATTATTAGAAATGGAAGACAAGCAAAATCTTGGAATGCAAGTAAAGCTTTCAATGATAAATACAGCAGTGTAAAAAAAATAGAGCAAGAAAAGGAAATATATTATCAAAAAGTTGGAAAAATGACGGAGGCTGAATATAAAAAATTCATGTATGAAGAAGTCTTAAAAACAAATCCAACAGCAAAACAAAGTCCTTCTGGTTTGGTTTATATCATCGAAAATCCAGGAGAAAAACACAAAATAATCAAAGGAGATTCAGTAGCGGTACATTATAAAGGAACTTTAAGATATGATGGCAAAAAGTTTGATGCTTCTTACGATAGAGGAGCACCAATGCATTTTGTTTACAAAGTAAATTCAATGATTGGTGGTTTCGAAGAAGGAATGGCTATGCTTGGTAAAACAGGAAAAGCAAAATTAATCATACCTTATTTCCAAGCTTATGGTAAACAAGGGAGACCAGGTGCAATCCCTCCTTTTTCAGATTTAATATTTGAGATAGAAATTATTGATGTAAAATAATAACCTGAGATTCTGTGTTAATTTCCAAATAATACCATTTTCACTTTGAATTTACCAGTGTGTTTTTTTCTGATATAATATATTTTTGTAAAAATCTTCCGAAATTCGGAGGATTTTTTTCAATACAATATACACACCTAATTGAAAATCAGTTATGTTCTAAAGAAATAAAGGAGATGATTTGAAATTTTCGTGAAGGTGGCTAATTTTTATGTTGTGAAATAATTATTACTTTTAAAATAAATTATTTGATTATATTTTTCAAACATAGGAGTTACTTAATTAAGAACCTTCTCGTTGACGATAGAAATCGAACAAAGATGACCTTCAATTCTAAAATCTATTCAAAATTATTATTGAGCAGAAGGACAACTCGAATGACTACCTAATTTAAAGGAAAGCATAAATCCATAAAATACATACCAATCTTTGGTAGCTGATGTACCTCTTTTTCCGTAAGGATTCTGGTCGATACTTCTATTTGATAATACGGCAGCTGTTGGACCACTTTGTTCTGCTAATTTTGTGTAATCTACAAAGGTATCGCTTCTAACATCATCTAAATAATCAGTAAAAGTTTTACGAATACCAAATTCAACATTTAATGTTCCAAATTTCCAGAGTGTTAATTTTGCTCCAACACCAAGTGGAATACATAATTGTGTCAAACTATACCTATTTCTATCTGATAAATTTGAATTTTGTCCCTCTGTACCTAAAGGTTGTAACCGAACGTCTTTACCATTTAAAGTAGTTGTTGGATTCATGTGAAAAAAACCTATTTGTGCCAATAAATAAGCTGTCCCTTTAAAACGCGGATGTCCAATTTGAAAAGGGAAATAATTAAACTCAAGTCCTGTTGCAAATTCTATAATAGATGATTTAAAACTCAAATTTCTATTCACTAACATATCCCTTTTGGATAAACTATCTGCTCCTGAAACATTTCCATACAAAAGATTAAACCTTAAAACTGTTCTTGAATGAAAACTATAACGATAAATTAATCCACCACCAATATGTTGCTGAAAGAAATGTTTGTACGGATTTAAATCTCCTATATAATAAGATTGACCAATCATAACCCCTAATTCTGAACGGGAATAAGCAGTTGTTCTTTGAGCATTTAAACTCAAAAAAATCAAATTAAACAATAGTATTACGCTTATTTTTTTCATTCCTAACAATGTGATTAATACGCGAATTTATAGAAATTATTGCATAAACCATTCATTCAAATAAAAAAGAGTCTAAATTTCATCTAATTAAAAAGAAATTTAGACTCCAAAAAATAGTTTCGTTATTTAGAAACTGACTGATTTTTTTTAAAAACTTGGACAACTTATGGTTCGAAATTGCTCTACTTTTATATCCGCCTCTTTTGGATATTTTATTGTAAATCCAATTTCATAAGACTTCACTTCTGCTGGCTGAATTGTAACAGCCCATTTTGTTTCACCTGTCACTTCATCTTTTGCTGCACCTGAAATATTATCAACAGCAACAGTAATATCTCCGTTTGTTGAAATCGGAACTTGATCAAATATATCTATCTTTATGGGCACATTGCGATTATTTCGAACAACAATTTCATACAAATAAGAATCTTTTTTAGAATTTCCTACAACCCGTTTAGAACTTAGTTCTTTTTTCAATTTTCGCATTACTTGTACTTTATTATCTCGTCCAAAAGACAATGAAAGCGTATCATTAACATTTTTAGTATCGATTTCTGAAATCCCTACATATACGCCACTAAAATAAACATTTGTAGAACCTGGGATCAAATCCAAATCTTGCCAACCAACGATATTTGCTATTAAAAAAGCCGCATGATCCATTTTGGGTACACAGACATAAGAAAAAGTAGCATCTAAATTCATCTCTTTTACATTGACAGTATAAGGTTTTGCATCTGATGGACAACTAAATTTAGACGCAATTTCAAATTCTGTTGTTAATTGAGAAACTTCAATTTGTTTGACACCAACTCCTAACTGCAAATTTCCGTTAATCGCATTTCCCCAAAATAATTCTGATTTTCGAAGTTCATTATTCACAACACCTTTTGAATTTTTATCTTTTTCTTCCAGTACTATTGACTCATACACCCTTGTATTTGCCATGTTCATATTCGAAACAGCTTGTTGATGGTAATCATATTGTACGTTTTGAGGCGCATAATAAGCTTTTTTCTTAAAAAATTCATTTGTGTTATAATAACTCAAGTACCATGGAACTAATTCGGGATGAGCTGCCGATAAATTAGGGTCACCCGTTGATAAAATCAAGTCAACATCATTCCAATCATTCCCTGTATTATTATAAACTTTTGCTTTATATTTTAAATTAATTTTTTGATTAATATCCGTTGCTGATAAATCATAAGTTGCAGCCCAACCACAATCTGAAACCAAATATTTAATTGTTCCATTTATTGAAATTGAAACATCAGCATCTAATAACACGATTACCTGGTTACTTCTTAAATTTTCACTGTAATTTAGTTCCAATAATTGCAAGCGAACATTTTCTATTTGTGCATTCATTTTTAATTGTTCCCTATTCAGTTTTGTTAATTTCTGATTGATTTCAAACGTTCGTGTTCTATAAAATTCCGCCACCTCTTTCAACTGAGCGACAGTCAAATTTTGATTATCCCCTTTTAAATTTTGATTTACTTCAAGCACAGCTAATTCAGATTGAAATGATGCAATCATATCTTCGTTGTATTGTAATTTATCTTTCAAATTATCCAAAGAATCACTCAATTTTTTTATCCTTGGATTGTACATTTCTGCTGCTAAAAAATCCATTTCGGTTGAAATCGAAACAATTCTATAATTTCCTTCAGCATTAAATTGAATCGATTGAGGATCCGCATACGTTGAAATTCCTGAAAAAATAATTTTATTTCGTCCCTTCAACAACTTTATAGAAGCTTCATGATACATTTCTCCTGCAGTTAGAAATAATTTCACCTTTTTTATTTCTGATTTTATCACTTGCTCATTTATTTTTTGTCCATAAGCAAATCCTTGAAAAAAGAAAGCAAAAACAATTGCGATTATTATACATCCATTTTTTTTCATACTTTGTATTTCTTTTATTTTAGTCTAGTACAATTCTAAATCTTTTTCGTTCAAAAAAAAAATAAGAAAATAATTAACAAATTTTTTAATATTTAACATTGTTTTAAAATATAATAAATATATCTTTGCAATTTAATCCAATAAAAATGAATTCAAAAACTTTATTAGAAGTAGCAAAAAAATTCGACACCCCAACCTATGTGTATGACGCAACAAAAATTTCAAATCAATACAACAAATTAAAAAATGCTTTTGATGGCATTGACGTAAAATTACATTATGCATTAAAAGCTTTAAATAATATAAATATATTAAAACTGTTAAAAAAAGAAGGGTCAGGTTTAGATGCTGTATCAATACAAGAAATTCATTTAGGTTTACGAGCAGGTTTTGAACCTTCTCAAATCATGTTCACACCAAATTGCGTTGATTTTTCAGAAATTGAAGAAGCAATTACTATAGGAGTTCATTTAAATATTGACAATCTTTCTACACTCGAAAAATTTGGAAACAAATATGGAAACACTATTCCCATTTGTGTACGTATCAATCCCCATATTTTTGCAGGTGGTCACAATAATATTTCGGTTGGACACATCGATTCTAAGTTTGGTATTTCATTCTATCAATTAAAACATGTTGTACGCATAGCAAAACATTACAATATTATTATTAATGGTTTACACATGCACACTGGGAGCGATATTCTAGATCCAGATGTTTTTTTAAGAGGTGCCGAATTACTTTATGAAGCGGCTAATGAATTTCCAGATTTAACATTTTTAGATTTTGGAAGCGGTTTCAAAGTACCGTACAAAGAAGGAGATATCGTTACTGAAATTGAATTAATTGGAAAAAAAATTGCCGATTCATTTCGTGTTTTTTGCAAAAACTATGGAAGAGAACTTGAATTATGGTTTGAACCAGGAAAATACCTCGTAAGTGAAAGCGGAAAGTTAATTGTTCAAACTACGATAATTAAACAAACAACTTCAACCGTTTTTGTTGGTGTAAATAGTGGTCAAAACCATTTAATCCGTCCAATGTTTTACAATGCTTATCATAAAATTGAAAATATTAGTAACCCAAATGGGCAACCAAAACTTTATTCCATTGTTGGATACATTTGTGAAAGCGATACTTTTGGATACGATCGAATGATTCCTGAAGTTAGAGAAGGAGATTATTTAGCAATCCATAACGCAGGCGCTTACGGTTTCAGCATGAGCAATCAATACAACGCAAGATTAAGACCTGCAGAAGTATTAGTTGTTAACAATAAACCACAATTAATTCGCAAAAGAGAAACTTTAGAAGATATTTATCGCAATGAAATACTTTTAGATTAAACAATTAACAAAACTCAATAATGAAAATCAAGATAAAATCCTTAAATTTGATGTCAAAATAAACACAAAGAATGACACCAAAGTTTCATACACTTACTATTTCTGACATTCGAAAAGAAACGGAAGACACTGTTTCAATCGCTTTTGAAATTGACGAAAACATACAAAAAGATTACGCTTTTAAACCAGGACAATATTTGACATTAAAAGCTTCAATCGACGGAGAAGATACAAGACGTTCATATTCATTATGTTCTACTCCTCATGAAAACGAATGGAGAGTTGCAGTTAAACAAATTGAAAAAGGAAAGTTTTCAACTTATGCTAACAATCAATTAGAAGTTGGTCAGTTTATGGAAGTAATGACTCCTACTGGAAATTTTCATGCAAACATTGATTATAACAATCAAAAATCCTATGTACTAATTGCAGCAGGAAGTGGAATTACTCCGATTTTTTCAATTGCAAAAACAGTTTTAAAAGAAGAACCTCAAAGTAATGTAACCATTTTTTACGGAAACAAAGGATTCTCTTCCATTATATTTAGAGAAGAAATCGAAGCTTTGAAAAATGCATATATGGAAAGATTAAGAGTCGTTCACATATTATCGCGAGAAAGTCTTGGTAATAAAATTCAGAAAGGACGAATCGACGCTGCTAAAATTGAAGATTTATACAACGCTTTTTTGGACGAGTCAACGGTTGATGAAGTATTTGTTTGTGGTCCGGAAGAGATGATTCACAGCGTTAAAAATTTCTTTCACGCCAAAGGCATAAGTGATAAAAATGTCCATTTTGAATTATTCTCTACATCTTCTGTCAAAAACACTTCTGTCAAAATAGAAAATGAAGAACCTTCATTCGCTTCAATAGTAAAAGTCATTATTGATGGTGACTTAATTGAAGTAGCAATGGAATCAAATGGCGAATCAATTCTTGATGCAGCAACTAAAGCGGGTGGAGATTTACCTTATGCTTGTAAAGGAGGAGTTTGCTGTACATGTAAAGCAAAAATATTAGAAGGTACTGCAAAAATGGACATCAATTATGCCTTAGAACCAGACGAAGTTGAAAATGGATACATATTAACTTGCCAAGCTCATCCTACAAGTTCAACACTAACAGTTTCATTTGACGATTAAAAATATGGGATTATTCGATAAGCTTTTTAAAAAAGAAAGCACTAAAAAACAACATAAAGGATTTTACGAACTTACAATTAGTAAAATTGAAAAAGTGACAACTGATACCGTGAAAGTTACTTTGAATTTACCAACAGAATTGAAACAACATTTTAATTTTGTACCTGGGCAATATATCAATTTCATTATTGAAAGTAACGGAAAAGAAGAACGTCGCTCCTACTCTATTTGCAGTGGTCCAAACGAACAATTAGCCGTTGCTGTTAAAGCAATTGAAAACGGTAATATTTCTGTTTGGTTTAATACACTTGCACAAGAAGGGACAATTGTGAATGTTTCAAAACCTGAAGGAAACTTTAAATTAGATTCAAATTCCAAAACAATTGTTGCATTTGCTGCTGGAAGCGGAATTACACCAATCGTGTCAATTGCAAAATCAATTCATAATTCAGATAAAAAAATGACTTTGTTTTACGGAAACAGAAACATTGATTCAATTATTTTGAAAAATGATTTAGATGCAGTTTCAAACATGACAACAAATTATTATTTAACAGCAGAAAAAAAAGAAGGTTATTTTGAAGGACGTATTGACAAATCAACAATGACCGAAGCAATCAAACAAGATTTAAATTTATTGAAAGCAGATGGTTACTTCCTTTGCGGTCCTGAAGAAATGATTATTGACATTGTCGAAATATTAAAAATGTTTGGAGTTGCCAAAGAAAAAATTCATTACGAATTGTTTACCACACCTACTTTATTGAAAAATGAATCTTCAGAAGAAATTTCAACATTCAAAGGAGAAAGCAATGTTAAAGTTATTTTAGATGGAGAATCTATCGAATTTAAATTAAAATCAGATGGAAAACCTATTTTAGATATATTAGACAAAGAAGGTTTTGATGCTCCTTATTCTTGCCGTGGAGGTGTTTGTTGTTCTTGCAAAGCAAAAGTTATTAGCGGTAAAGCATCTATGAAATTAAATTATGTTTTAACTGATCAAGAAGTTAAAGACGGTTATATTTTAGTTTGTCAATCACATCCTGCAAGTGAAGATTTAACAATTAGTTTTGATGCATAAAAATATAGTTGTAGTTGGGGCAAGTCGTGGAATTGGAAAAGCTTTAGTTGAAAAACTAGCACAAGAAAAATCCAATACAATTTATGCACTTTCAAGAAATTCGAAAGCGATGGAATCTTTTTCAAAATTTGAAAATGTAAAAACAATACCTTTCGATTTAGCTGCAACCGACGTGAGATTAGAAATTTCAAAAATACTCTTGAATGTTTCTCAAATTGACATATTAGTAAATAATGCTGGAAAATTAGTTAGTAAACCATTTTTAGAAATTACAGAAAATGATTTAAATGATTGCTATCAAATAAATGTAATTGGTGTCATTGAAACCGTTCAAGCAATCGTTCCTAAAATGATTGAAAAAGGGGGGCATATTGTGAATATCAGTTCTATGGGTGGATTTCAAGGAAGCGTCAAATTTTCAGGATTAACTGCATACTCAACTTCTAAAGCCGCTGTCTGTAGCTTCACAGAATTATTTGCAGAAGAATATAAAGATTCAAAAATAAAAATGAACTGCTTATGTCTTGGCGCCGCTCAAACAGAAATGTTAGAAGAAGCTTTCCCTGGTTACATTGCCCCAGTTTCCGCTGAAAAAATGGCTGAATATATCGTCGATTTTGCATTAAATGCCAATCAATGGATCAATGGAAAAATAATTCCAGTCTCATTAAGTACTCCTTAAGATATTAAGACTTCAAGACACAAGATTCAAGACTTATGGATTTAATTAAAAACAGTCTTAATACCTTGTTACTTTTCAAAAAACGGGAATTATATCTAAAAAATTAAGCCAATTGTTCAAAAAAAGAAAAATAAAATCTTTATCAGATACTGATTTAATTCAGCTTTCAAAAGTGGATTCAAGAAACTTTGGTGAGCTTTATGAACGATATTTTGACTGTATTTTCCGATTTATTTTTAAACGATTGGGGGGAAATGAAACAATTGCAGGAGATTTAACACAGCAGACATTTATGAAAGCAATGGCCAATATTTCCAAATACGAAGATAGAGGTATGCCTTTTTCAAGTTGGCTCTACCGAATTGCTCAAAATGAAGTCAATTTATTTTTCAGAGAAAACAAGAAAGACTTTACAATTGACATTGAAGAACGACAAATAATCAGTATCTTAGAAGAAGCAGAAATTGGTCAATATATGTCCTTAGAAGATCAAGAAAAATTAATGACAGTTATTAATGAACTTGATGCTGAACACTTAGATTTAGTTGAATTACGTTTTTTTCAAGAATTAAGCTTTAAAGAAATCGCAGCTATATATTCAATTACCGAAGCAAATGCAAAGATGAAAATCTATCGTATTTTAGAAAAAATGAATCTTAAATGGAAAGAAAGCAAATGAGAAAGTTTTCTATAAATAAAAGTAAAAAAAGTATTGAGCCTTCTGACGAACAAATAAAACGTCATAAAGATTTCTCGCACCTTTCTCACGAATACGAGCAATTAACAAAACGTCCCAAAAAACCAATTTATAAAGACCCTAAAAGATTTTTGTACCTTTTAATTTTTTTGATCGTTATTTATTTAATTTTTACAAAATATAAATAATTCTATTTATCTGAATTAAAAAGAAATTCCATGTATTATTTATTTTTTGTAACTTCAACTTGAATTTATTTAAAAATGAGTCAATTAAAAAGAGTTTTTTGTGTGTTTTCATTGTGTATATTTCAATATACATTTGCACAAGACATTCATTGGTCTCAATTTAATGACAATCCAATTTTTCAAAACCCTGCAAATTCAGGAAATTTCAAAGGTGATTACAGATTTATTTCCAATTATAGAAACCAATGGAAAAGTGTGACTATTCCTTTTTCAACCATAAATTTTACAGCTGATTTTAAAACTGAAAAAATTAAAAAGTTAGGCGTTGGAATAGTAATGTTTAACGATGGTTCAGGTGATGGGAAATTTAAAACTATTGAAATTCAATCTAATTTCGCTTATAAATTCAATCTTACAAAAGATGAAAAACAAATTTTAAGAGCAGGCATCAATATTGGATTGAATCACCGTCAAGTCAACTACAATTTGCTTTCATTTGATAATCAATATAATGGAATAAATTACGACCCTACACTTCCAACAAATGAAATTTACACTTCCCAAAAAAACACCAATTTATCAATAGGATTAGGTGCAACTTATGAATACCTAATTGACGAAAAACAAAAAATAAGCGCTGGCATTGGGTTTTATAATTTAAACAGACCCAATCAAGGATTTTATAACGAAATTGTTCCAAGAGACATACGAACCTGTGCCTTTTTCAAATGGAATAAAAAATTAAACTACGATTGGAATTTACTCCCATCACTTCAAATTAACTTACAAGGAAAATATAGAGAAATTGTAATTGGCTCGTCGCTAAAATATACGTTAATAGAAAAACCTAAAGAATATCGAGCTATATATTTTGGTGCTTGGTTTCGTAATCGAGATGCTTTTTATTTATCCTGTGGAGTTGATTATCAAAATTGGTTTGTTGGCTTAAGTTATGACATCAACGTTTCCAAGTTAATTCCTGCCAGTAATTTCAGAGGAGGTTTTGAAATTGCTGTTCGCTATATCCTATTTCGCTTTAAACCCCAAAATATAACTCATAGAATATGTCCAGATTATATTTGATATTTTTTTTTCTATTCATTTCAAACCTAATTTCTGCTCAAAATGAATTAGGAAAGTATTTGAAATTTGCAGAAGAGCAATACAAAAAAGGAGATTATATCTATGCCTTAGAATATTTTGAAAAAGCATTGGAAATTGATTCAAATACAGTTGCCATTCAATGGAATTATGCAGAATGTTTAAGAGCTTATAAGGATTATCAAAACGCAGAAAAAGCCTATCAAAAAGTTTATTCAAAAGAAGAAGGAAATATCTATCCAAATAGCCTTTTATATTTAGGTTTAATGCAAAAACAAAATGGTAAATATGATGACGCATTGGAAACATTTAAAAAAGTAAAAAAGAAATTTTCAAAAGACAAAAAAGCTTATATCTACTTAAAATCAAAAAGAGAAGTTGAATCCTGTTTATGGGCTAAATCAGCATTAAAAGATACTGCAAAAGTTTCATTTTCAGCTTTACCAGAAACAATAAATACCAAAAATGCTGAATTTGGTCATCTCAAATTGAAAGATCGCTTCATTTTCTCTTCACTAAGACCTGATTCTATTAGTGAAAATGAAGAAGTTTACGCAATCAACTATAAAACAAAGCTTTATTCTTCTGAAGTAAAAAACAAACAATTTTATCCCAGTGAGCGAATAGAAAACTTATTAATCCAAAATCTTAATACGGGCAATGGAAGTTTTTCTTTAGACGGCAAACGATTTTATTTTAGTGTTTGCAACGAGCAGAATTATAATTATCATTGCAAAATAATGGTAGCCAATTATAGCGACGGAAAATGGAGCAACATTGATTCATTAGGCACTATTATAAATGCGAAAAACGCAAATACAACAATGCCTTGTGTTGCTTTAATTGACAATGTGGAAACACTTATTTTCGCTTCAGACAGAGAAGGAACAATTGGTGGATTGGATTTATGGATGAGTCAAATAAAAAATGGAACCCAATTTTCAACCCCAAAAGCACTAAAAAGCATTAACACTTTAGAGAATGATATTACACCTTGGTGGGATACCCTTTCAAAAAGATTATATTTTTCCAACTCTTGGCTTGATGGTTTTGGAGGAACTGATGTTTTTTATTCCAATTACAATACTCAATTTCAAGCCCCAATCAATGCCGGACTCCCAATAAATAGTGCTGCAAATGATATTTATTATTTCAAAGACAAAGATACGGCTTATGTTTCAAGCAATCGACTTGGGGTACTTTATAGTAAAAACCCAACGTGTTGCAGTGATATTTTCCAAATAAAACCTATTGAAATTAAAAAAGATACTTTAATCTCGGATAGTTTACTTCTTCACCCCAAAGAAACACTGGCAGAATTAATGAAAAGACTGCCTGTAACTCTATATTTTCATAATGACGTCCCCAATCCACGTTCGACTGACAGTATAACAAAAGTAAATTATATTAACAGTTATAATGAATACCGACAAATGTTGGAACAATATCAAAAAGAATATGCTGCTGGTTTAAAAGAACCTAAAGCTGAAGAAGCTAGAGAAGATATTGAAAGCTTTTTCATTGAATATGTTGACCAAGGTGTAAAAGATTTAAACATTTTTAGAGATTTACTTTTAGAAGAATTAAAAAAAGGAGCAAAAATTAGAGTTACTGTTAAAGGATTTGCAAGTCCACTTGCAAAAACGAACTACAATGTAAATTTAACCAAAAGAAGGATTGGCTCATTAATAAATTATTTATACGAACATAACAACGGTGAATTTAAGCCATATATAGACAATAATGCTCCAAATGGTGGATTTGTTGAATTCGTTGAAATTCCATTTGGAGAATATACAGCCAATAAATTAACAAGTGACAATCCGAATGATCAAAAAAACTCAATCTATTCCAGAGCAGCGGCCATCGAACGTAAAATTGAAATTTTAAGTGTTAATTTTATTGAAACAGAAAAAAAACCTATAACATTAGTGGCTGAAAAACAAATCTATGACTTAGGGAAAATAAATTCTGGTGAAATTATCGAAAAAGAATTTATTATAACAAATAAAAGTGACCAAGAAATAACTTTAGGAGAAACAAGAAATCCTTGTCCTTGCACACAAATTGAAATGGCTAAAAAAACAATTAAGCCGAATGAAACAATAAAAATAAAAGTAAAATTTGACTCAAAAGGTTATGAAGGACAAACCGTAAAATCAGTTTATTTAAATGTCTTGGGACAAGAAGGGGAATTGCGATTAATTTTAACATCAGAAGTAGTAAAAGAAAAATAAAGATTGTATTTTTGCAATTAAATGACGCAAGATAAACATTCAGAACATCCCGTAAAAAAAAGTAGGCTAAAGTTTATTGATATTGCAAGGTCAACTGCAATAATTTTAATGTTGCAAGGTCATTTCATTACACTCACCTTCAAGGATTATCATTCACTTTTAACCCAGTTAAGGGAAACAGGTTCTTCTAATTATTTATTATTTGATTGGTGGGTAAAAATTAGAGGCTTTACAGCGCCCTTGTTCTTTACGATTACAGGTCTTGTTTTTGTTTATCTATTATTAAAAAGCATTAAAGAAGATGAAAAAACACCTTTCTTTAAAATAGACCGTATTCAAAAAGGATTAAGTCGTGCAGGCTCATTAATTCTGATTGGATATTTACTCCAATTCAATCTCAAATATATTGGCTATTATTTAAAAGGTCATGTCAATGATCAATTTTTTGCTTTTCATATTTTACAATCCATTGGCTTTGGTTTAGCAGGACTAATCTTAATTTATTTTATCTATAAAAATTTAAAAATTGGGCAATTAGAATATTATTTTTTAATAGCTGGAACTGGAATTTTTATTATTTATCCTTATCTAACACAAATTTATGGTATTCATTATTTTCCAGAAAATGCACCACAAATCATTCAAAATATCATTTATGGTCCTAAGTCAAATTTCCCATTAATTCCATGGATCGGATATGTCTTTTTTGGAGGTATGTTAGGCTCTCTATTGTTTAAATATCAAAAATATTTTCAAAAGTGGTGGTTTGCTTTAGCATGTGTCACACTTGGAATAATATTGGAAATATATGGTCGTGTCATTGGGAAATTATTTGATTATGTCACCAATAATTCAGAACATTTTTTTGAGAAAAAAACATGGGTTTATGATCGATTAGCCGAAGTAATATTATTAATCAGTGTGTTAATTATTATTGAAAAAGTAATTAAACCAAAAGAAAATTTATTTTTAAAAATTGGTCAAAATACATTTCCAATTTATATTTTACATGTAATAATATTGTACGGAGCTATTATCGGATACAGTTTAAAAGATTTATTTAGAAAAGGATTAGATGCTAAAGAATCATTTTGGGGAGCCGTAATTTTTATCTTGATATTTGCTTTTTATGTTAAATTCATTGAAATAATTCACGCTAAAATAGCCAATTTCAAAAAAGCAATTATACTAAAACTTGTTGGACAAAACACTTTAAATTCAACTCGATTTAAATATTACCAAAGAATATTATATTTTTACAAAAAAGAAAACAAGAACAATGAAACCAAAAAGTAGATTAATATTTATTGATATTGCTCGCTCTATTGCAATTTTATTAATGTTAGAAGGTCATTTTGTTGATGATTCATTAATGGAAGTTTATCGTGACAAATCAAATTCAATATTTTATACTTGGGAATTTATCAGAGGTTTTACTTCGCCTATATTTTTAACTGTAACTGGAATTGTTTTTGTTTATTTATTAATGGGAAATAATCATTTACAATATTTCAAAAATATTCGGGTAACAAAAGGATTCAAACGTTCAATTGAATTACTTTTTTGGGGTTATTTATTGCAAGTATATGCTTTTCATGTCCTACAATGTATAGGTGTTGGGATATTTACAATATTAATTCTTTATGGATTGTATAAATTAATTAAAGTCATTCCTCTATGGATCTATTTCTTCTTAATGGGGACTTTTATATTTTCGACTTATATTTATTTTGGAACAATTCCTGAAGAACAATATTGGCCAACAAATGCTCCTGTATTTATTCAAAATATGTTTCATGGAAAGCATTCTGTTTTTCCTATTCTACCTCGAATGGGATATACAATGTATGGAGCAATGTTTGGGGTGATTCTTTATACATTTAAAGACAAAGTCAAAACATGGGGTTTTTCACTCATTACAATTACGATTGGTATATTTTTATTCTTTTTCTTAAAAGAAATACTAATATATATTGATTACAAAATGGGGAATTTGACCTACCATATATATAAACTTGATTGGTTATATGAATGTTTAGGAATGGTCATGATTGTACTTGGTAGCTTAATCATCTTTGAAATATTAGTTGGTGAAATTAAACCAAATTTATTCCTGAAAATGGGCCAAAACACATTGACTGTTTATATTTTACACATGGTAGTTTTGTATGGTAGTTTGACAGGTTTAGGCTTAAATAAATTATTTCATCACAGTTTAACTCCTTGGCAATTAATTCCAATAACATTATCATTCATTAGCATCTTTTTGATATTAGTTTATAATTTAGACAAAATTAAAGCGCATTTATCATTTTTATTGGTCCCTATAAAATCAACATCAAATAAACTTTTTGGTATTAAAGAATAGATACCAGAAAAAATGATGAATAACTTTAATAACCTGAGTTCGATTAAAATTGCACACTCAGATTTTATTAAATTTGAAACGAAGAAGCTTGTTTTCGAAGGTTTAGGCCATGGTTGAGTCTTTCAAAGGAGAAAAATAAGATAATAAAACGAAGACTTTTGAACGTAATTAGAAGAATTCTACTCATTTAAAATAGAATAAAGTGAAAATCAATATTTATCGAAGTTCAATTAAAACTTCTTCTTTTTTATTGCAGTAGAATCAGCCGTTGATTTACTTTTTTTCGGACTAGTCGCTGGCTTTTTATTATTCGTATTCGCTTTGGTTTTTTCTTTTGGCTTTTCTTTTACTTTAAAATAAACTTTTCGTAAGATCACTCTTTTTCCACATTCATCAACAATTGTGACACTTACATTGTAAGCACCTGATTTTCTGTAAAAATGGTCAATATCAGGCAAATCAGAGTAAGTATTATCTCCAAAGTCCCAATGAATCGATTTTGCTTTAGGGTAATTTGATCTACAATAAGCAATATTCTTTCCTTTAATATTCGTCTCATATTTTACATCCAATGTATTTAACGAAAGATCATACCTATAAATATTTAAATTCAAAAAAGTAAAAGCTGTATTTTGAATAATTTCAGCAATTTTAGGTTCAATTCCTGCATCAAACCCACCAAATGGAGAAGCTTTTATAATAGCAGCATAAAAAGTACAAGCAGCTATATATGATCCGTATATTGTAGGATGTTGGTTATCTTCTTGATATAAATCAAAATGTGGATTATTCTCTTTAACTGTTTCCCAAACTTGTCCTACTGGAACAATTGGCAAACCAAAAACATTTGAAATATATTGATAACCTATTTGGATTTTATCACTCATTTTTTGATAAGTGTCATATTCAGGATTATCATGAATCCCTGTTTTGTATCCCCAAGTCATAAAAAGTAAAATATTTGTACAAGCATTATTTTTATAAATTGAATCCGAAATTTGTTTAAAATAAGGTACAAAAGAGGTGTCTAGATAACTTTGTTCATGTAACAATTCACGGCTAAATCCTTGTACAACAATATAATCCCACTTCTTACTATTTATTTTCTCAAACATTTCTGTTCTTGCACAATGCATTTTTAAAGTATGATTACTTTTTGCGCTCATTTCAACATTAATCTTCACCCCCTTTGAAACAGCAATATCTTGAAAAATTCCTGGCATATTATTATAATGCGTATAACTATTCCCTATAAAAAGTACGTTCATTGGCTCTACAGCAAACGAAATTTTAGCACAGAAAAAAACAGCAACTAAACAAACATACTTCAATATAAATTTCATAAAAATATTTTTTTAAGCATTAATAATTAAATTTGCAATATCTGCTAATTCTTGATGTGACAACACTAATTTTTCTTGTAAAAAATTCATATCACTTATAGAATTCATTGGAATCAAATGTATATGCGCATGAGGTACTTCAAGTCCAATTACAGTCATTCCTATTTTTTTACACGGAAAAGCCTTTTTTATTTTAATTGCAATTTCTTTTGTGAAAATGTGAAAATCACTCAATAAATGATCTTCTAAATCAAATATATAATCAACTTCTAGTTTCGGTATTACTAAAACATGACCTTTTCTTAGAGGAGTTATATCCAAAAATGCTAAAAAATTATCATTTTCGGCAATCTTATGACTAGGTATTTCACCTTTTACAATTTTAGTAAAAATAGAACTCATTATCTTGCAATTTCTAAAACTTCAAAATTTATAATTCCATTTGGAGTTTGAACTTCGGCAATATCTCCAACCGATTTCCCTAATAAACCTTTTCCAATAGGAGAATCCATTGAAATTTTCTTTGCTTTTAAATCAGCTTCGTTTTCAGCAACTAAAGTATATTCCATTTCCATACCATTCGTTACATTTTTAATTTTAACTCTCGAAAGAATAAAAACTTTAGAAGTGTCTATCGTAGATTCATCTATAATTCGTGCATTCGCAACAATGTTTTCTAATTTTGAAATTTTCATTTCTAATAAACCTTGCGCTTCTTTTGCTGCATCATATTCTGCATTTTCAGATAAATCACCTTTATCTCTAGCTTCTGCAATTTGATTCGAGATTGAAGGACGCTGAACCGTTTTCATTTCATGTAATTCAGCTTTCATTTTAGCTAAACCTTCTTCCGTATAATATGTAATTTGTGACATAATAATGTTCGTTTAATGTATAACAAAAACAAGAGAGCCCATCAGGACTCTCTTGTTCAAACAAAGATATAAAATTTCTTTTTTATTTCAAATTGATCGTCGTACCAAAAGTATGAATAATTCCAAAAGCTCCTGCTAAACGAGCACAATACTCAATACCTAAAGCATTTTTATTTTTCCCAACTAAAGCATCAACTGAAAAACCTGCTGTTGGTCCAACTAAAGCATTCGATCTGTTTTGAACAGAAAAAACATTTTTTTCATAAACATAACCTGCTTTAAAACTAAAAGCTATTTTTTCTCTAGACATCACATAATCTAAACCAGCACGGTATTGATCATAAGAAAATGAATTCGCAGTATAAGCAAATGCTGCTGTTAATTTACTGTTTTCATTAAATATAAAATCATACGAAGCACCAATATTCAATAATGACGGCATTTCAAAAGATTGCATTCTTTCATGTAAAGTAACCGTTAAATCAGAATTAATATAAGTTGCTTGTTTACCTATACCATCACCTTTATACTTCATAGTAGGTCCAACATTTTTCAACGTAATTCCAAATTTAATATGATCTTTTTCACCTGTTACATAACGAATACCAGCATCAAAAGCTACTCCCATTGAACGCATATTAGACATGCTTTCTGTTATAACCTTAAAATTTAATCCGGCATGAATTGAACTTGAAAATGACTTTGCAAATCCAGCATTAAATACGTTAATTCTTGGTGAAAACACACCTATTCCTCCTTCAGGATTATCAACTGTTGTAACTTGAATATCTCCAAAATTCATTGATTGAAGACTTAAAGCAAAAACAGTATTATCGTTTACTCTTTGAGCAAAACCAGCAGAATTAAAAGCAATACCAGACATTCCTCCCATCCAATTAGTATAATTGAATTTAATCTGAGTTTTATCTGTAAAAGCTAAACCTGCGATATTCGTAAATGAAGCCTCAAGACCATTTACGTTTGCAACTCCAGCATCTCCCATTGCGCCACTTCTAGACCATGGATTAACTAATAAACTTGGTGCACCAGCTGAACCTGATCTGTCTTCATTTCCGGACATTGCTACAAAATTTGTAAACAATGCCCCGAAAATTAAAGATTTTGTTATAATTGAATTTTTCATTATATAATTTTTTATCAACTATTAAATACCTTCTAAATCTACTTGTCTCATACCACCGAAGAATTTAATAACTCTTTCTCCTACACCTGGTACTTCAACATGAATTAAATAAACACCACTCGAAACAGCTACTCCAATTTGGTTATTTAAATCCCAATCTATTGAAGTGATTTCACTGTCTTTTTTGAATGTTCTCATTAATTTACCATTTACACTGTAAATTTTAACGGTACATTTCTCTGGTAAATTTGTAATTTTAACTCTTGTATCAACTCTATTTCTTTCATAAGAAGAATAAGCATAATATGGATTCGGAACAACATTAACCATTTTCAAGACATCAGATAAAACACTAATATCTGATTTTTTTGTTGCCATTGTATTCGTATTCCATGAGTACATTGGTTTACCATTATTTTTTCCAGTAGCAGTATATTTTTTATACTCTTTAGAAACACGAATTTTAATCGTTAAATCACATGCGTTTAGTTTCTGACCTGGTGTTAAAACTGGATTACCAACCCATGCTAAATTAGAATAAAAATCTCTTTTATCGCTTGGGTTATTTGTAGTCTCTATGTTTTTCAACATATCATAAATCTCAAGATCACTTTCTTTATATTCATGTAAATCATAGAAATTTTGATATCCATTTATTTCTTTCAATTTATAACCAAAAACATAAATTGCATGTTGTCCACCTAATATTGGATTTCCACTTGCATCAACAAATGTTGACGTTGGATTCCAAACCATATCAGCACCATTATCTCCTGCTAAAAATGAATTTTCTCCAAATGCCATTTGTAATCTAACTCCTGATTCCACATCAATTGCATAACCAGGGAACCAACCCATACCTGTTGTTCCAGATCCATCAGGATTTCCATTTTTATCTACGCTTAAACTTTTACGTAAACCACCAGCTACTGCTCCTCCAACTGTTAAATTTACATCTCTCCCTAATTCAATTACTGGACATTTTGTCCATTTTGACGGATCATTTGTAAAAACGATATCAACACTAGGTAAAAATGCAATTTTAGCATTTGTACGAGAATTTGATGGTGAAGGCATATTGTAAGATGTTGTTGGCATTTTGTAATATGCTAATGGCATATAATCACATTGGAAACCTGTAACTCTGTGAGGAGCAAACATTCCACCCGCCAATTTCGTGTATTTACGTTCATTATCAGCTAAAGCATCGTCATCAAAACAAGCAGGATTTCTCCATAAATCAGCTTTATTTGTATCCGAATCTTGAGCTTTATAAACCCCTGATCTAATCCAGTTCGTTGCATAAAAAGATTGATCATCAGGAACTCCAAACAACCATCTTTGTGTAGAATCTGCAAAATCAACACTAGAAGCAATTGGCTCTGTAAAATAATTACTACCTAAACTACCCGTATAACTTGCTTGATTAATTTGAACAGATACACCATACTTAGGTATTAATTGCTCATTATTGTTAGCAATTGTTACTTGTGAATTTACAGAGTCTAGCAAAGTTCCATTTTCTTTATCAAATCTGTACAATGTCCAACTTGCAGTATCTGCTCTATTTAAATCTACATTATTTGATCCCGCATCAAAATTATTAAATTCTAATTCGAAATAACCATCAGCAACATTTAAAGGGTCAATAACTTTAATATTGATAGGTCCTTTTTGATTTTCATAAACTGGGTCATTTAATTTCCCAACACTGATTATTTCATCTTTAGAAGCTTGAGTTAATTCTAATTCACGGTTTCCATTTCCATGACCATCCAATCTTTTAATCAAAGGTGAATCACCATAATCTACATATTGATTTGTCCCATCAGCTTCAGGTTTTGTATTATGAGGAATTGCAGAAATTGATTTAATCTGAACTCCATCATAACCTAAACGAGATGAAATATAAGGGATTTTTTGTCCTTCTAATAGATAGGCATCATTTGGATCATATTTTTTATATTGATTATAAGCATAAGCTATAGCAACATAATAATATGTTTTATGATTTACTAATGTTTTTGTTCCTGAAGCAAAAGCATCTTCTGTAATTTTAAACGAATGCTGAATTCCTTTATTACCCCCATTTACTTTTAATGTTGGAACATCAAATTTTAATTCATCACTGTATTCAAAATTTATCAATTTAGAAACTCCATTTTTGATATCACATTGAGCAACTAACCTTGCTTTATCCTCATGACCTATATCCGCAGCAGATGCAGAAGCATTTTTCAATTGATAAATTT
This sequence comes from Flavobacteriia bacterium, assembly GCA_016178305.1. Classification (GTDB taxonomy): domain Bacteria; phylum Bacteroidota; class Bacteroidia; order Flavobacteriales_D; family Crocinitomicaceae; genus CAIUKX01. Next base: position 24,009 of record JACOTM010000110.1, read on the forward strand.
GGTAACCTTCAAATCTATAATATTTATCAGGAACTGATCCATCACTTAAATGTTCAATCGTAATTCCTATTTTATCTTCTTTTTCATAACCTTCCTTATAGTTATTTGAAGAAGCTGGATTATCTAACATAAGAACCAATCCATTTTCCAATTCTTGAATCGTTAATTTAGGTGCCATTGGTGGATCTAAAATCACAAAACAGTTATCAAATAAAGCTTGTGCTTTTGTATCTGCTTTTTTAACTGCATCTACAGATGCATAAGCAGACCCTTCGTTTCCTCTAGCATAAATAACCCCTACAGTAATATTGTTAAAAGCACCTGGCTTCAATGTAAATGGTCCAGCTGATTGAACAAATCTTCTATCACCAAATGCACTCGCTTCCTTAAAATCAGTCCCTAATTCAGTTCCGCCTGTTGCCCAACCTAATGGATCAGAATCACCAGGAAACATATAAGAAGAAGGTGTATTCGTTGGAGTTTGACCTGTTCCACCAAAAGTCATTGGTTGTCCATTTGCCCAATTCCCTTTCATGAAATTGTAATATTGAGAAGCTGTTTTAGGATCTGAAAAGGGATAAACAGCACCACCACCTGTAAAATAGGTAAATCGTCTCATCCCAAAACGTTCATTATCTATAATTGAATCTGAATATCCGATACCAATACCTTTGTAAACAATTCCATTTTGAGTCAATGCTGTTTGAACTGGATTATCAGAAAAAATTATCCATGGAGCATTTTCACTTTGCAATGTATCACCATCCAAATGTGTTGCATCTGCTTTATTATAAATTTGATTATCAATACCATCAGCATCTAAATAAGGTCCTTCAAAGAAATCGACACCAATTGCTGGTGGATTCTCTCCATATCCATATTTACCCCCCATATCTGGATCAAAATCTTCTCCATTGTAAGCAATACCTAAACCTCTACTTACATCACATGCAACATAATCATCATTATAATAACCAATATCCGGATCTAAAAACTGAGAGAAATAAGTGTTATACAAAGTAGTTGTACCACGGTTCACAAGCTCATAATTATAAAAAGTCATTTTATTTACTTCATCACTTGTAGCAAAAACAAATGCTTGTGCTCTAATCTCCATCCCAATAGGATCTCCTCACCATGCGCTGGCCAATTTTTAATTTGCAACATCTCAATTGATGTTAAACCTGCTTCTAATACTGAAGCACATTCTTCAGCTGTATGATCTGGGTAATTTACATTATTTGGAGGCGTACATTCCCACCATGTATTAAATTTTATTACTAAAGCTTTAGTAATTGTATCAAATTTATCATACGCTAAACATTGTTCTGGTGTAATCGTTGCTCCTCCATAAGGACGAATCACATCATAACCAACAGCAGAAGTAGGGTCATAATTTCCACCTGACAATTCGCCTAAAGGACCTGGCCAAAAATCATTCCCACTTCTAAATGTTAATGCCGCTAATTTCAACTGATTGTTAAAATCAACTCCTCCCATCCAAAGCGAACCAGAGAAAATTGCAAAACGATTACTTCCCTTCGGAACCTCATAAGCAGATACACCAGATGCTCTGTTTTGAAACATACTTCCTCCATTTTCAATTAATGCATTCACATCATTGAATTTTAAAAAGTATTTTGCTGACGCTGGAGCACATTGTGCTGATTTCACAACATTTCCAGAATTTGGTGCTGGTTTTTGAATTCCAGGTTTTTCTCCATCTTTATAATAAGAGAAAGCACTGTTTGACCAAAGTGACGTCGCACAAAGTGTCAATAATAATATTTTCTTTTTCATAATTTAAAATATTAAGAATTAAAAATCAAATTTAACCCCTAAACGAATTGTTCTTGGAGAACTTATATTAAATGCATTTTGAATTCTCATTGAATAATAATCTCTAAAAGATTGCTCATCCAATTGATTCTGAATTGATGTCTGACTAGAAGCTGCAGCTAAATATCCATCATCATTCCAGTTTCCTGTAGCTCTATACACACTTATTAAATTTTGTTGATTTAAAAGATTTGTTACACGTACATAAACATTTAAGAAAGTTTGTTTTTTCTTGTCATCTTTTCCAAATTTCAAGCTAAAAGTTCTATCCAATTGTAAATCTAATTTATACTGCCATGGCAATCTTGATCCATTTGTTGTTCCTGTTAAAGAAGGAGATAATGGCGAAATAGCACCCGAATTGGTAGTTTGCGATTGAGAAGAATATGGTGATCCTGAGAAAATATTAGAAACTAAATTTAATCCAGTGTTTTCTAGGATATTTATTCCTTTAATTACAGGACCGTTGTAATCTTTTCCTTCTCCATATCTGTAATCAAAAGTTAAAGCAAAATTATGTCTTTGATCAAAGTTATATGGGAAAATAGTTCTCAAATTAGGTAAACCTGCTTGAATTAAACTGTTTGCAGATGTATTATCAGACCCCGTACCATCCGCAAATTGCAAAGTATAAGCTAAAGTCATTCTAATATTACCTGTTCTTCTTAAATCATAAGCAAATGTCATCCCTTTAACTGTACCAAAATCTCTATTTCCATAAGTTTTATATGTTGCTGGATATGCATCAAAAACGTTAATCATTTGAATATTGTTTCTTTGTTCTCTATAGAACGCTGAAATTTTCAAAGAAGAAGATTTTGTTAACACTTGTTGAAAACCAATCTCGTAATCAATCGTTTGAGAAGCTTTCAAATTAGGATTATTGATGATTTCGTTTGACCGTTGCGTAATGAATTGGTACGCATAAGGATCTGTTCTGAAATTACTCATCGGTCTTTGTGTCAAGATATCGTAATGTGCAAAAAACGACGCTTCATCTGAAATAGGAAAAGAGAAAGCGATACGTGGCATCAAGTAAACTTTAGCTTTGTAATCTTGAAATGCACTACCATTTAATTGATTTTTTGCATCTAAAGATTTCGACTCATCAGTTAAATAAGGCTGAATCCCTCCTGCTCCTCTAATAACTTTTGAATCTGACACCTCATTACCTTGAGCATCATACCAAGTATTTCCATTTCTAAATCCTGTAATAGATGTTGGGTTGTTGATATCATTAACATAAACCACATAATCATTACCCATTGAAGAAGGAATATTAATCCATGTTTTTGAATTATCTGATGCTTTTTCTTCATTCACAACAGCTACTGTTTTTGCTTCATATAATAAATAAGGATCTTTTAAAACTGATTGGTTCGCATCAAATACATCGACACGTAAACCTAAGTTAAAAATCAAATCATTGAATGCAAATTTATCCATGATGTATCCTGACATATATGTAGGTTGAAAAGCTCCTACATTTCTTTTGTAATTTCCATTAGCATCAAATGCTGTGAAATAATCTTTAATGTTTGTATTTCCTTTGATTTTATTACCAGCATAATCGTATCCGTAATAAGAAACATAAGAATTACCTGAATTCAATAACTCATCTGCTGAGAACATATCTAAAGATAACATTGATGGATCTAATGCATCTACATTAATAAAATCAGTTCCTGCAGGATTTAATCCTAATTTTTTTCTTAAATTATAATCAAAAAATGATTGATTATCCCCATGTAATTGACCTTGGTAAACACCATTATTAGAAGCTGCTAATCCAGAATTCAACTGTGCATAGTTGATGTATTTGAAATTACCATTTTCAGTAATTGTTGCATTGTTTACATCAAATTCTTTAATATGAGAGTTCTCTAGTAATCTTGCCGTTGTCCATAATGAAATCGGTCCATAATCTCCAGATCCCCATCCTCTATCAACTCTTTGCTCAAACTCAAATCCTAAAGTCAAAGAATGATCTCCAATATTCACAGATCCTGATCCTGTTAAACGGAATTGATTGTTTTGAGTTTTATAGAAATAATTATAAGGTGTACCAATGTTATCCCAAACACCATAAACATTTTGAGGAACATCTCCATTTCTCAAAGCATTTCCTGCATTAATTTGAGTTAAATTTTGATAATGTCCAAATGGATTACCATTAAAAATTGAATAATATTGAGATGTAATTGAAGCGAAATCAGCATTAGTTGATGAAGGAGTAAAATCAACTCGAACATCTTCTCTACCATTTTGTATATATGCTAATTTTTTAGCATCCCATGCATAACTTGGTCTAGATGTAACATCAAAAGTACCTACATGTCCGTATTGAAAAGCATTATATTTAAAATTTTGATCATAATAACTATCCGATGATTGAGAATAATCGACCATTAAAGTATAGTATGCACTTTTAATTTTACTACTGCTTCCTTCTTTATCATTTGTGAAACGCTGCGTCAAACGACCATATACCCTCCAATCCAATGATTGATGTAAACCATAATTTTGGAAGTTCATTAAAGAATTTGTATTAATTGAACTATTACTAGCAGCAGAACCTCTGTCGTAATTCATAGATGCTCCAAAGGATAAATTCACATTTGGTCCCGTTTTTACATCAATTTTAGTCTGACCAGAAACAGTTGTACTTCTCACGTTCATTCTAAATGGTGTTTTTTCGAAATCACTTTGATGTAAAAAATTCACATTATAATAAGTACCTGTTCCAGAAGAATTTGGTCTTAATGGATTTGCTACTATTGCATCTCTTACATCTTTTTTAATTCTATATTGTCCTCCAGATAATGGGCGTGGCTCAAGTTGATCTGTTACGTTAGCAGAAATCAAGAAACCCAAAATAGGCTTTACCTTTGCTCCAGTAGAATCTTTTTTCATTAATAAAGGACCCGAAAACATTCCTTCAAAAAGATTGTATCCATATTTATCTAGTCCAAAAACTTTACCATCGTATCCATCTTTGTCTTTTCCTTTAAAATACAATCCTGAGGTAACTAATTCAACACTACCAAAATATTTTGAAGATGGACCTCTCGTTGTTACAGAAACAATCCCTCCTGTAATATCACCAAAATTAGCTGGTACACCACCTGTAATAACCGAAACCTCTTCAATAGCAGACTTTGGTAAATTAGAAGAACCACGAACTTTGATACCATCTATATATATATAACTTGCATCTGATCTAGATCCACGAACACTCATGTCTCCATTTTCGTTAACGTTTACACCTGCAACCAAACCTGCAACTGCTGTAGCTGAACGAATTGGCATTCGGGCAATATCTTCACGTGTAACTGTAGCCCCTGAAGCTCCACCATCTTTATTAATAAGTGGTACTCTGTAAGCAATAATTTTCACCTCTTCAATCTCACCTACTTTAGGTTTTGATAATTCTAAATTATCCAAGAAAGTGATTTGATTTGCAGAGATACGAACACCTGTTAATTGTGTTGCTTGATACCCTTCAGATTCATTTCGAATCTCTACTTCATAAGAACCCGGTTCTAATGAATTAATTTGAAATTTACCATCAAAGTCAGTTTCTGCATTCCCCCTGACTGTTCCATTTTGAGAAATCGAGATTTTACAAAACGGAATTGGCTCTTTTGTTACAGCATCTTTAACAGTACCTTTTACAGTTCCCAAACCACCTTGAGAAAAACCGTAAGTAACTACCATAAAGAGACTTAACATCAATAACGTAAGTTTTTGTTTCATAAGTACAGTTTATTTTTTAAACTATTATTAGCGTGAAAGGTCGTAAAGATAGATAAAATCAATTTCATACAGCCATACATTTTTAAAATATTTTTAACTTTCATTAACAAAAATAGAAAATCAAATTACGAGTAAAGCATCAAATCAAATACATTTTTAAAAAAAATATACATGTCTAATGTTTGAGTTTTTTTCTTAATTTTTTATTGATTTCCAAAATTTAAGTCGTTTACATCAAAATTTATTTCTTATTTTATAGTATTACACTTTTGAAAAACTCTAAAATTATTTATCTCTCTGAAAAAAATCCAATATTTTTTGATCTACAAATATTTTTAATGAGAACCATATATTTTTTATTTCTTTGTAAAAACTTTAATTGTGGAATTAAATCAATTTGAAATTCAGTGTGGCGAAAATCAAATTCACCTCTTAAAATATGGAAACTTTAATTTCGAAGATTATTTAAATCAATTGACAAATTTAGAACTTGAGAGATTTTATTCTTTCTCAAATGAAAAAAGAAAACGTGAATTTGTTGCTACTCGAATATTAAGACATACTCTTTTTGGTCATCAACACATTCATTACAATGAGGTCGGGGCTCCTTTTATAAAAAATGAAGGATTCATTTCCATCAGTCACACCGATAATATCGTAGGAATTGCTATCAATCAATTTTTTCAAATTGGTTTTGACATTGAAAAAGAAAGGAAATCAATTCTAAATATAGCTTCTAAATTTATCAATGAAGAAGAAGAAAAAATATTCGACATCTACTCTAGTAAAGAAATAACAAAATGTTGGTCAGCTAAAGAATCCTTATATAAATTAGCAAATAGAAAGGAAATCGATTTTAAAAAAGACTTAATCTTAACCAAAATTAATTCGGAACTTTTTAGAGGGCAAATATTTAATTCAAATGAAATTTTAACAACTGAAATTGGTATCTTTGATTTTGAAAATAAATTTATTTCAATAAATACGATTGCATGTGCTGAGAAAAAATGAAGTTATTACAAAAATTCAAAGTGGAATTGGACAAATTGCAATATTAATCGATCCTGAAAAAACAAACAATTCGGTTCAAATTTTAGAATTAATCAAAAAATGTGAAGAGGCTCAAATTGATTTTTTTTTCATCGGAGGAAGTACTGTAACAAAAAGTCAATTCGATTATACCATTTCGCTATTAAATGAAAATACAAAAATTCCAATCGTTATTTTTCCAGGTTCACATCATCAAATTTCAAAAAATGCTGATGCTATTTTGTATTTAAGTTTAATTTCTGGAAGAAACCCTGATTATTTAATTGGACATCATATTCAATCCGCTCAAGAAATAATTAATTTAAATATAGAAATCATTCCTACAGGATACATATTAATAGACGGCGGTACAAAATCTACTGTTGCCTATATAAGTCAAACGACACCAATACCAATCAATCAAATATCAATTGCTATTAATACCGCGACCGCTGGTGTGCTTCAAGGAAAAAAAATAATATTTTATGACGCTGGAAGCGGAGCAAATGAATGTGTTCCAATAGAACTTATTGAAAAAACAAAATTTTTAAATACACCTATAATAATTGGAGGAGGTATAAAAACAATTTCTCAAATCAAAGCATACAAAACTGCAGGTGTTAATATCATTGTAATTGGAAATCACATTGAACAAAATCCAAATTTTTTAACTGAAATTAAAAAATTAAAAATGTAAA
>JACOTM010000111.1 GCA_016178305.1 Flavobacteriia bacterium
TGATGGAAATAAAAATATTCCAGAGATAACAAGGGCGAATAATTCTTGGAAAAAATCACAACTTTTTAATAAAATTGAGCCTTTAAAATTTGAGTTTTTAACAGGTGATTTTGCAACGAATAAAACCAATGTATTTTGGACACCAGTAATAGCAGGTAATTTCTATGATAAAGCAATGTTTGGCTTTTCTATTCATAATTTAGGAGTTCCGTTCAAAAGATGTCAATATTTAATTGCGCCTTTATTTTCTACAGAGAGAAAAACGGTTTCGGGAATTGCAGAGATTAGTTATAGCTATTTACCAAAAGTTAATTTTAAACTTATAAAATTAGGGGGCTCGATAAAATCATTTGGAAATGGAGATAATTCAAATTTCACGAATGTTTCGCCTTATTTATATTTAAAAATAGGGAATAGAAAAGCAGCAACTCCAATTTCTCAAAATGTACTATTACAAGGATCTTATACTTACAATGCAACAAATGGATTTTATTCCAATAATACAGGTGGATTTGTAAAATATACATTTAATTATACGACAGCAGATCATTTTTTTTCGGTATCAGTTCGAAATGATTTTATGCAAGAACTAGAGTCTAAAAAAAATGTTTCAAGAGCTTCAATTGAAGGGATATACAGTTTCAGATATTTGAAAAATAAAATGAAACGATGGGTTGAGTTAAGAATGTTTTTCGGGAAAATATATGCTTCTAAAACGGGAAGTGATGGGTTAAATGAAAATTATCAATATTCTCTTTCTGGGGCAGCAGGCAAACAAGATATTTTTTATGAAGAATATTATTTTGCTCGAAATAATACGTTTGGAATGTGGAATCAGCAACGGAATGAAAATATGGGAGGCTTTAAAAGTGCTGATTGGTATGGAACGACTTCCAATTGGTTAACAGCAGGAAACCTGTATTTTCAATTACCTATTAAGCCAAATTGTTTTGGAATATTTGCTGACGCAGGTGCTTTTAGTAAATCAGGTGTTGTTTATGGAGTGTTTAATACAGGAATTGGATTTAGAATAAGTAAAGTATTTGGAATTTATTTTCCATTGTACCAAAGTCAAAATGAGTCAATGTTATTTACGAATTATAGTTCAAAAATTAGATTTACTTTGAAAATGAATATTGTAAATAAAGGTTTGAGATTGAAATTGGGATAGAAACAGGATGCAGGCTAAAGAGGAAAATCCATAAGAAATCTATTTCTACTAATCTTTGTTTTTATAAATCGAACTGAGGTAAATAGTTGTATTAATGTAATTTTTTAAAATTAATGCGATACAACTTCTTCTTGTTCAAATTGTTTCAATTTATTTTTGGTTAATTGTAATTCTTCTTGTAAGTTATTGATTTTGTTTAGTAATTGAATAATAACATCTATTCCTTCAAAATTAATATCTAAGTCATGATATAAACGGATGATTTTTTCAAGTTGATTGATTGAATCATTGTGTAAATAAGGTTTTCCTTCGACGATGAATATTTTGACTAAATCGTGTTCGTTTAAGGATAAAACAAATGAATTTTCGATTTTATGAAAATCACAGAATTCATGTAAACAAATTAAGCTTTCAAGTTCCATAGATCTATTTTTAATGTGTATTTAATTGTGCTAATTTTTGAAAAAGTTCTTTTTGTTGATCTGTTAAATTGGTAGGGATTTTTACAGTGAATGTAAGAATTAAATCTCCAAATTCCTTGTCCTTTTTATAATAAGGCATTCCTTTACCTTTCAATTTTACTTTCGTATTGTTTTGAGTTTCAGGTTTTACTTTTAATTTAACCTTTCCATGTAAAGTGTCTATTGTAATTTCACCACCTAACACAGCAGTTGTAAAGTCAATGTCTTGATTTACATATAATGTAGCGCCATCCCGTTTGAATTGAGAATGATTTTCAATAATAAAAGTAATGTATAAATCTCCTTTAGGACCACCATTTCTTCCTTCACCACCCATACTGTTTATTTTGATGGTTTGTCCATTTTCAACACCAGCAGGTATCGTCAAGCGAATATTTTTCCCTTGAATATTCAGTGTTTGCTTTTGTGTTTCAAGCACGTCTGACAAATTCAAATGTAATTCGGTGCTCAAATCAGGTCCTTTAAATGAAGCTCTTTGAGAACGTTGTCCTCCTCCAAACATCGATTCAAAGAAATTAGAATAATCGGTGTCGTTAAATCCTTCGGTAGAATAATTGCTTTGTTTGGAGTATTGTTTTTGTTTCTCAAATTCATCAGCATGTTTCCAGTTTTCACCGTATTTGTCGTATTTTTTTCGTTTTTCAGGATCACTTAAAACTTCCTGAGCTTCGTTTATTTCTTGAAATTTGACTTTGGCATTTTCATCATTTGGGTTTACATCAGGGTGATATTTTCGAGCTAATTTTCGATATGCTTTTTTAATATCGGTTTCGCTTGCTGCTTTATCAATTTCTAAAATTTTATAATAATCAATAAATGCCATTTGTTTTCAGATTTAATTTGATACAAGTGTAAATTTCATTTTTATTATTCAATAAAACAATGATTATTATCAGAAATTTTGAAGTGTTCAAAAAAGCAAGCTGTTTTTTCTAAAATTAAAGTGTTTTAGTTGTTATGAAATGTATTTAACCATTCTTTTGCTTTAATTTCTGAACGAAATATATTAACGGGTTTTGCTGGTCTGTAAACTTTCAAATAAATATTTCCAATTATTTGATGCCCTAAATTATTGATTACATACGCCTCAGCTATACATGCTTTTTTTCCTTCTGGAGTAGCCGAAAAAGTCATTGCTTTAGGTGAAAATGTAACATATTCTCCCACACGAATTAATGCTAAAGCTGGTTTGTTTTCTGTAAGAAGAAGGCATTCTTGAATTAATTGTTCTACTTTATTTTCACAAATTTCAAAACCGCTGTATAATTCAATTTCAATTAAAGAATTATTAATAAATTTAATTTGTGCAAATGGTAATACTTTTTTACTGAAACTTTCTTTTTTTGTTAAAGAATTTTCATCCAATTCAATAGCATCAATAAATGAATTGTTAAATTTCATTGTGAAGTAGTTGTAATATGTGTGTTAAAAAATAAACATTAAATTGTTTTTATAACGTAACATTTGTTTGCTTGGTGTAAAGTTAAAATAAAATTTTAAAATCAATCAATGTAAATAATTATTTTTAAGTTAATTACCTGTGATTATTGGATTGTTATTAATTCTAAATATTATTGTTCTCTTAGATTTTATAAGTTCTATAAAGCTTTTAATTTGGGTATTCAATTGTCAAAAATGAATTAATTATTAGGAAAACTTTTTTTAGTCAATCTTTCAGGTTAATATAAATGCTAAAATGCTAAGCTTGTTTGAAGAATTACCGCAATTAAATAACAATTAGAATAATTGACTTCAAATAACCTTTTCATTATCTTTGCACCAAAATAAATTAGCAAGCATGAAAGTTAATCCGAAATATAATACAAAAGAAGCTCTTTTAGAGTTGTATAATAAACCCCTTTTAGAGTTAGTTTTTGAAGCAGCAACTATTCACCGACAGTTTCACAATCCAAGAGAAGTTCAAATGTCATCTTTGATTAGTATCAAAACGGGTGGATGTTCTGAAGATTGCGGATATTGTCCTCAAGCAGCAAGATATAGTACTGATATTGATGTACATAAATTAATGACAGTTGATTCCGTGATTGAGCAAGCGAAAAATGCAAAAGAAAACGGTTCTTCTCGTTTGTGTATGGGAGCTGCTTGGAGAGAAGTGAGAGATAACAAAGATTTCGACAATGTAGTTGAAATGGTTTCGGCTGTAAATAATTTAGGAATGGAAGTTTGTTGTACTTTAGGTATGATGAACGAAGATCAAGCGAAACGTTTGAAAAATGCAGGTTTATTTGCATATAATCATAATTTAGATACATCAAAAGAATTTTACGGTGATGTTATTTCTACAAGAGAATACGAAGATCGTTTAAATACAATTGACAATGCTCGTAAAGCAGGAATTACGGTTTGTTCAGGTGGTATCATCGGAATGGGTGAGGCTGTTGAAGATCGTGTTGGTTTGTTGATGAGCTACATGGAAATGGAAACACCACCAGATTCTATTCCTATCAATGCTTTAGTAGCGATTGAAGGAACGCCTTTAGAAGATCAAAAACCAATTGAACAATGGGAATTGATTCGTATGGTTGCAATGACAAGAATTGCATTTCCTGAATCAGTTGTACGTTTATCAGCTGGTAGAACAAAAATGAATATGGAAGCACAAGCTTTATGTTTCATGGCTGGAGCGGGTTCTATTTTCGCAGGAGATAAATTATTAACGACTCCAAATCCAGAATATAACGAAGATAAAGAAATGTTTGATATTTTAGGTTTAATTGCCAAAGCACCTTTTGCAGATGGTGAACAACCTGTTTCAAATCCAGACGAAATCATCGAAGCAAGAAAAGCAAAAGAAGTACAAAGAGCAATCGAATTAGAAGAAGCAAAAAAAGCAGGTTTCGAACCTCGTAAAGTTACTTCTGTTGAAAGTCTTGGATAATCAGTTTTTTCTATTCAACTCTAGAATGACTTTTATTGTTAATCTGAGATTCGGCGTTAAAGTATAGTCCGTTCTTACGTGTTTACAAATGAATAAGAAAGTTGTTTTTTAATACGCTGAGGTTAATGATAAAATTTATCAATCGTTTAGGTTACTATACTAAAGAATAGTGTGACTCAATTCTGTTTACTAATTGCTTACTTTTGTATAGTAAAAGAAAAGAAATGGAATTTATATTATATCCAGCAAACGAAAGAGGACATGCAGATCATGGGTGGTTGAAAGCGAAACATTCGTTCAGTTTTGCTAATTGGTACAATCCAGATAAAATGCATTTTGGTGCATTACGTGTATTGAATGATGATATCGTTGCGCCTAAAATGGGATTTGGAACGCACCCTCATGACAACATGGAAATCATTACCATTCCATTGAAAGGAAAATTGGAACATAAAGATTCAATGGGCCATTCTTCAGTAATTACAACGGGAGAAATTCAAGTCATGAGTGCTGGAACTGGTATTTTACACAGTGAATTTAATGCTAGTCTAACAGAAGAGATTCATTTATTTCAAATTTGGATCTTCCCGAATAAAAAAAATGTAACTCCACGATACGATCAAATAAATATTAATTACGCAAAAGCCGAAAATAATTTCTTACAATTAATTTCTCCAAATGAAACTGATGAAGGTTCTTGGATTAACCAAGATGCTTGGATTTTTATCAATAAACCTTCAAAGGGAACTGAAATTACTTATTCAATTAAAAAAGAAGGAAATGGAATTTATATAATGGTGATTGAAGGAAGTGCGACAATTGAAAGAAATAAGTTGTTAAAAAGAGATGCAATTGGTATTTACGATACAACAGAAGTGTGTATTTTAGCCCACGAAAATAGTGAAATTTTAATCATCGAAGTTCCGATGGTTTTTTAATATTAGAAAACATGAATAAAATAATAGAAGATTTGAAGTGGCGATATGCTACTAAAAAATATGATTCAACAAAAAAAGTAAGCATTGAAAACATTGAGATTATCAAAGATGCTTTAAGATTAACTCCTACAGCTTTTGGGTTACAACCATTGAAATTTATCATTGTTGAAAATCAGGATGTTCGGTTGAAATTGAAAGAAAAATCACACAATCAAGAACAAGTTGTAGATGCGTCACATTTACTTGTTTTATGTTCATATATTGATAATACGGAAATTCATGTCGAAGATTATATTGATTTGATTGTTGATACTAGAAATGTTGCAAAAGAAAATTTAGAGGGATTTAAAGAGTATATAAATAATACAATCAACCCAATTCCTCTTGAAACAAAAACGATATGGAACGCAAAACAAGCTTATATTGCATTAGGTAATTTATTGCATACTTGTGCTGCATTAAGAATTGACGCTACTCCAATGGAAGGTTTTGAACCAGAAGGATATGATGAAGTTTTGGGTTTGAAAGCAAAAAATTTGAAAGCAACAATCGTTTGTCCAATTGGTTACAGACACCCAGAAGATCGTTACCAGCATTTAACAAAAGTCCGTAAACACCATGATGACTTGTTTGAAGTGATTTAAACCTTGGTTCATTTAATATTTATCTTTCCCCATTAAATTCAACAGAATTTCACCAAAAAAATAGAAACTTCAATGCATGATTAGAAAACATGCATTGAAGTTTCTTTGATAATTTTCAAATATTAGAGCAATTAACGACACCTTTTTTAAATCTAAGACATAAAAATTGGAAAATAAAAGAATTTTATGCAACCTATTACATTCTTTTTAGCTGAATTTTAATTTTTTTAAACAGCTATAAAATAATGTTTTAACACAGATTTGTTAACTTTTTCACGGATAATTTTCTAACTTTTTCATTCAATGGATAGGGGGTTACTTTTTTACAATCGTCAATTATGAGAGATCTCATATTGCAAAAATAAAATAAAATAAAATAATTTTCTTCAAATAGTATTTCACTATTCACAATTGAAATTTTTAAGGTAAACAAATTAATATAAAAAAGATGATAAGTTTTTATGTTACTGGCATTCTATTGCTTATAGTTTTGGTGTATGGATTATTAGAATACCAAATTCATCAACGCTATGTGAAATCTATTCCAATTAGAATTCATGTTAATGGAACTAGAGGGAAATCAAGTGTCACAAGGTTGATAGGTGCTGGTTTGAGATCGGGAGGAATTAAAACTTTTACAAAAGTGACAGGAACTTTTCCCCGACTTATTTTCCCTGACGGTAGTGAAGCAGCTATTCATAGAAAAGAAAAAGCAAATATTTTAGAACAATTAGATATTATTAAATATTGTGCTAAAAATAATGCAGAAGTATTGATTATTGAATGTATGGCTTTACAACCGCAATTTCAACGAATTACTGAATTGCAAATGGTGAAGTCAACAATTGGAGTAATTACAAATATCCGATTGGATCATCTAGATGTAATGGGGCCAGGACTTGAAGATGTAGGGAAAGCATTAAGTGGTACGATACCTGCAAAATCGAAATTGTTTACAAGTGAAGAACGCTGTATTGATATTTTGGGTAAAGTTTCGACAAAGCGTAAGACTGAAATTCATCAATCGTTAGCGAAGCAAATAAGTGATGAAGATATGATTGGATTCACTTATATCGAACATAAAGATAATGTTGCTTTAGCTTTAGATATTTGCTTGTCATTGGGAATGGATAGAGAAAAAGCTTTAGCTGAAATGAAGAAAACAATTCCAGACGAAGGAGTTTTGACTAAAGCGGTAATTCAAATAGATAATAAAGTGATTGATTTTTACAATGCTTTTGCCGCGAATGATCCAGAATCATCGTTAATGATTTGGAATAGTATTGTTTCAACGTATGATTCCAATACATGCTTCATTATCTTATTGAATACTCGAAAAGATAGACAAGATAGAGCGCGACAATTAATTGAATTAATAGCAACAGGTATTCAAGCGCATAAAGTTGCTTTAATTGGGGAGTCTGTAGAATTGGTTTGTGAAATGGCTCAAAAAAACAAAATTCCAGAAAATAAAATAATAGCTATTGGATCGAAACCTACAAATGAAGTATATGCTGCATTATGTAATTGTTCTGAAGCAAAAACAGTTATTGTAGGTATTGGAAACATGGGGGCAGGAGGAGCTGAACTTGTCAAATATTTTGAATCAGAAAGTAAAATTTAAATTAATAATTATGATAGAATTATCAATTACATTAGGAATCGTATTAAGTCTCTTATTTATTGAAGCTTTTGGTTTGGCTGCTGGAGGAGTAATTATTCCAGGTTATATCGCTTTACAATTAACACACTTTGACCATATTCTTGGAACAATTGTGATTTCATTTTTTACATTTTTAATACTGAAACTGATATCTAAATTCACGTTTTTATTCGGACGCCGTCAAATGGTAGTCGCTTTATTAATAGGAACTTTATTATCAATTCTGTCGCATCATTTATTTATCATTAATACAGCACAAGATACCAATGAATTTAGTGCTGTTGGTTGGGTTATACCAGGATTAATAGCTCATTGGTCTGCAAAACAAGGCTATGTAAAAACAATTGCGATGTTATCATTAACATCTGTTATTGTGAGATTAGCAGTTATTGTATGTTTTAATGGAGCAATGATTGACTGGAATTAATACACACGGAAAGTTTTTTTGAATCTTAAATAATTAATATGACACGTATGAAAGCAAAAATTTCAATTCGTTCAACTTTTATTTTGTCTGCAATGGCAATACTTTCGATTTCATTGTTTTTAATAATTGAAAAAACGAAAAGAAATGAAAAAGAAGAATGGTTTGATGAAAAAATAGAAGCGGTAAATTTAGCTGCTCAAGCAATGAAGCATTTGAAAAATTTTCGTTATAAAGATGTTGAATTTGTTGAGAATATTAATGATCCGAATGAAACAGGATTAATAGGTGAGCAATATACTTCTATCACAACAGGAAATGGTTCTTTACCAATAAAATTATCGACGTTAAACCCTAATATAGCTGCAATAATTGTAGAGATGCTGAAAGAGTCGAATGTGAAACAAGGTGATTATGTTGCTGTTTGTATGACTGGTTCGTTTCCCGGAATGAATATTTCAACAATGGCAGCAATTCAAACTTTAAAGCTAAAACCAATATTAATTTCATCTGTAACTTCTTCCTCTTGGGGAGCAAATAATCCAGATTTTACATGGTTAGATATGGAAGGTGAACTATATCGGAGTAAAATTTTCTTAAATAGATCCATTGCGGCTTCAATAGGTGGAAATTTTGATATAGGTCGAGGTTTGAGTTTAGAAGGAAGAGATATAGTTTTAGATGCCATGAAGCGAAATCACCAAAAACAAATTAATGGAAAAGATGTTTTTGAAAACATTAATAAAAGAATGTATTTGTTTAAAAAGAAATCTAAAAATCAAATCAAAGCTTTTATTAATGTAGGAGGGGGAGTTGCAAGCATTGGAAGTGAACAAAATGGAGAGAATGTACCAACAGGACTCAACCATCATTTAAAATTAAAACGATTAAAAGATAAAAAAGGGGTCATTTTTGAAATGGCAAAACAAGATGTTCCAATCATTCATTTATTAAGATTAGAGGGGTTGTTTGATAAATATGAAATTCCGATTGATCCAACCCCAATGCCCAAGAAAGGTGAAGGAAAAATCTTTTATTCAATGAAATATCAGGTTTCTATTGTACTTCCATTTTTAATGCTAATCGTTTCATTATTATTAGTCATTATCTATATCGATAAAAAACAAAATGCTTTAGGAAAAGAAATTGTTAAATCAAATTAAATATCTAATTATGAATAGAATAATCATTGTTGCGTTGTTTGTTATGACTTCGGTTTACTTGTTTTCACAAGATAAAGTAAATACAAATAAAAAAGAAATAGCTCAAAAAGAGAGCGTTAAAAAGAAAAATGATTCTCAAAAAATAAAACCGTATCATTATGTTTCGAAAGTTAAATTAAAAACAAAAAAAACAGCAACTTATTACGCTTTATCGGATACCAAAAAAACAGAAATAAAAATTACAGGGCCTGGTGTTCTTGAGGTTTTGTTAAGAGTTCGATTAGTTGATACTTTAACTAAAAGTAAATCGTATTATATCACTTATTGTATTGATAACTCCAAGGTAATGACAAAGAAAATTCCCAGCGCATTGTTATCTAAAAAAACGGTTTATACTTCCAAAATTAATGGTAAGCCTTCTATTGCAAAAAAAATAAAAATAAAAATACCTTCAGGAGTTCATCGTATTTCATTTTTAAAAGCAAGAACGAAACAAAAAATACATTCACATTACACGTTTAAAAGTCAAAAAGAACTCCAATGGACACCCGTTTCACCAATGGTAAAATTGGAAAATGTGAACATAAAATATTTAGATAAAAATTCAACGTTGAAAGTTTTTAATCGAATATCAAAAGAAAAGAAATTCGTTTTTGAAACGAAAGATAGTATGCAATTGAAAATATTAATTAAAGCTGAATTAACAACGACGATTAATTCAAATTCACCAATTTATTTAGAATTAAAAGAGGGAGATAAAATACTGAAAACGTATAAAGTAACAGGGAAAATATCAAAAAAAACAGAGTATTTAGATGAAAAAAAATTAATAGCAGGAAACACGAATGTAATTTATGTAAATGTCCCAAAAGGAAAACATCAATATGAATTTAATATAGTAGATGAGAAAAAATCAGCATTAATACTTGTGTATTCAGGTTTACCAATCAAAAAAGTATAATTAATAAAACAAAACATTATGAAGAAAATTGCATTATTATGTTTGATTTTAATCAGTTTGGTAATGATTAATTCATGTAAAAAGGAAGAAGGATATGGAGGTAATTGCGCGATAAGTGGTGTCTTGAAAATGAAGACTTTTACACAGAATTTCTCGCAATTTCAAAGTGAAAAAGTTGTTGCGGATGAATATGTTTACATTCAGTTTCAAGAAGGAAAAGGATATGGAGATCGTGTTAAAACAGCGTATGATGGGTCTTTTAGCTTCACTCATTTAAAAATTGGGACATATAAAATCTATGCTTACTCAGAGGATTCGACACTGATTTCACAAGATAAAGTTGCAATCATGAAAGAAGTGAAAATCACTAAAAGCAAACAATTGATTCAATTAGATGAAGGGATTATTATAAAAACGAATACGAATGTTTTGGATGAATCAAAAGTTACAGGAAAAGTAATAGCACATAAAAATGGTATTACATACACTGCAATGAATGAAAAAGTATTTTTAGTATTACAAGGAGAGGATACATATACCAAATTCGTATATACTGATAATGAAGGGAATTATAAATTTGATAAAATACCAAATGGAGTGCATCAAGTTTATGTTTATTCAAAAAATGGGGTAGATGATCCGAATGGACCATTTTCGCCAATAATACAGAATTTCACGATTGTGAACACGAATGAATTTCTACAATTACCAGTTTTCAATATTAATAAATAAAAAGATGAGGTTCTCTAAAGCTTTTGTTGTACTTCTTCTATTATTTGTGTGGTCATTTGAATTGCTGTATTCACAAGATTTGAGTTCCAATCAAAAAGTATGGTATAGTAGTTATTTTTATCTAAAACTTGGAAAAAAAAGTTATTTAGAAGATTTTGTAATTAACGGGAATGAAGTACAATCGCATTCATTTTCTTTTCTACAAAATGAAATAGCTTTTAATTATCGAATTACTAATAATTTCACTATTTTTATTGGTGGAGCAGATTATCATTACAAATGGACTCCATCTTTTGCAGGAAAATACGACGATAAAAATGGGGAATTGAATTTATTGACATTTATTCGAGGAAGTTTTGGTTTAAAGTATAAATTTAATTTTTTAAAGTTTTTTGAACTGGATCAAAATATAGCTTTCCATACTTATTTTCCAACATTTGAGAAATATCAATCACGAATTCTTTATAGCGCGAAAATTGAGATTAATAACCGTAAGAAATCTTTGGTGTTAATCCCTTTTTTTCAAGCTAGTTTTTATTATTATTTGAATGGGATTCCTCAATTATATTTTAATGAAGACAATACTTTTAAAGGATATTTTTCTCCCAATGGCTTGCATCGAGCTCGATATAAAATAGGTGTAAAATTTAAACCATTTAAAAAACACCCAGGAATTGGAGTTTTGTGCTATTATTCGATGCAAAAAGAATTTAATTTAAGTTTCTTGGGTGGCCATGATCTCAATATTTCCAGAAATGTTCCTATGAATTATCAAGAAAATAAAATAGATGCGTTCAATAATTATAACATATATGGAGTGCAATTAAATTTTATTTTAAAAAAAAATAAAAAAAGATAGGGGTTTTATAATTCTTTAAAGTCTAAGAGGTAAGCGTATGAAATTTAAACAACAAATATATCAAACAAACAATCGGTGTGAATACGAAGTTAACTCTCCATTAACTTCAGAATAAGTGAGTATTTTGCAATTTTCTTGGTTTTCTTATGAATAAAATCATGCCGAAAACTAATCAAACAGATTTAATCTGTTTGATTAGTTTTAAAAAAGTAAAACGAAGCTAAACTATAACAAAGAAAAGTGTATTAAAGAATCATTTTAAATAAATTAATTAATAGTAGTATTGATAATTATTTTGTAAATAATTCATAAGAATGAAATTTTTAATCACTTTATAATCAAACCGATTTTAAATCGGTTTGATTTTTTAAGTTGGAGTTTAAAAAGAAATAAAGATATTTGTTTATATTTATGAATAACTAAAGATTCTAATTTTAATGAGTCAGATTGAATTGTCAACAAATATCTTTGAACGTAGGGAGATAGTTACGAAACTATTTAAGGATTATTATGTGGATATGTGTAAGACAGCTTTTAATATCACAAAAGATAAAATGATCTCAGAAGATATTGTACAGAATGTTTTTTTGAAATTATTTAATTTGGATAAAAAAATTGTAATTGAATATCCTAAAACGTATTTAAAAAAAATGATTTTTCATGAGTCAATTGATTTTATGCGAAAAACGATAAAAGAAAATATTACAGATATTGAGCTTGAAAGAATTCATATTCCAGATGAAGAAATTTCAATTGACAAAAATGAAAGTATTATGGCAAAAATTAATAAAGCAATCGATGAATTGCCTGATAAATGCCGACTGATTTTTGTTTTGAAAAGAAAAGAAGGATTGACCAATCAAGAAATAGCAGATGAAATGGGAATTTCAATAAAAACAGTTGAAAATCAAATGACAAAAGCTTTTAAAGTTTTAAGATTAAAATTAGATACAATTCATTTTATATTTTTATTATGCTTCTTTAAGTTATGAATGAAGATAAATATACAACTCTAATCGTTAAGTATCTTACGAATGAAATTTCGCAAGAGGAAAGAGATTTGCTTGATGGTTGGATCAAAAGTTCGGATAATAATCTAGAAATATTTGAGAAATACGAATCTATTTGGAAGCTTTCTTCGGGAACAAATAATTTTGAACCTGATTTAGAGCAAGCCTTGATTCGTTTCAACCAAAATATTCTTCAAAGAGAAAACAAAACAGCGAGAAAAAGCAAAACAATTCGATTGAAATATTGGATTGGAACTGCAGCAAGTATTCTTTTTGTAATTGGTTTTTACTTTATGAATAATCCATCTAAATCAAGTAATAAGGTAATTGCCTTTCAGACAAGCGAAAAGGAAAATATTTTGCCTGATGGTTCTCATATCTGGTTAAATAAAGGAACAAACATTCAATTCGATTCTATCTTTGATACACGTATTGTCGAATTGAATGGCGAAGCTTTTTTTGACGTCGAAAGAAATCCTCAAAAACCTTTTGAAATCAATTGCGCCCAATCTCATATCAAAGTGTTAGGGACTTCGTTCAATATTCGGGCATATTCAAATGAAAAATTTGTTGAGGTAACAGTTGCATCAGGAACAGTAGAGGTTTCAAATGACAAACAAAATCAAAAAGTGAAAATTACGAAAAATCAAAAGGCTATTATCAATACACTATCAGGAGAAATCGAACTCGGTAGCGATATGCAGTTGAATGATATTTCATGGAAAAATGGAGAATTGAAGTTTGAAAATGAAAGTTTAATTCATATTGCGACTTCTCTTTCTAAGTATTTTAATACCGATATTCAAGTTACTTCTGCAATTGAGAATTGCAAATTTACATTTTCGTTTAAAAATCCAGAATTAGATCAAATATTAACATTGTTTGAAAATTATTATCAAATTCAAAAATCATCCGATTTGAAAAAAATAATTATTTCAGGCGAGTCATGTGATTAGAGCTTTTTTATTAAATATATTTTTTATACTTCTATCAAGTAATTTGATGGGGCAGAATTCTATTGATATACATGTTCGAAATGTGAAAATTGAAAAAGTGCTAAAAGAATTAAATGATAAATATAAAATTTCTTTTTTTTACAGTAATAACTTAAAGGATTTAGATAAGACCGTGTCTCTTGATTTAGAAAATGTATCTATTAATACGGCTTTAAATGAACTATTGAAAAATACAGATTTAGTTTACAAAGTTATAGGAAATCAGATACTTATAAAAAGAAAGAAAGATTTAAAAAAAGAAGAGGATGATTGGATAGTTCCCAAAAAAACACCCGTTAAAGTTCTTGCTAAATCACCCGTTAAAAACATTGTTTTGAAAAATGAAAAATATCATATTTCAGGTTATGTTAAAGATCAACAAACGGGTGAAATGCTTATAGGTGCGAAAATTTATTCGAAGCAATCAGTAGCACAAGTGATTACGGATAATTATGGTTTTTTTTCAATTGTATTGAATCAAGGCTTGAATGTCATTTATCTTCAATCAAATGGTTATTTGAATGATTCTGTAAAAATGACTATTTTCAAAGATACTTTATTGAATTTAACGCTAAAAGCCGATGCGATATTGATTTCGCCTGTTATTATTTCAAGTGCTGAATCAAATCAATCGTTATTGGAAAATATGACAAAAACGAAAATTGATGTCGAAAAAAGAATTATCAAAGGCGCATTAAGTAATGATGATATTATTGATAATGTTCGTTTTGAAACAGGTGTAATTACCAAAAATGAAGGTTCAACAGGATATTTTGTCCGAGGAGGAAATCACGATCAAAACTTGATATTAATTGATGGAGCACCTGTTTATAATGAATCTCATTTCTTAGGCTTATTATCTGTTTTTAATAGTTTTTCAATTAAAAAAGCATCGTTTTACAAAAGCGGAATACCTTGTGAATTTGGATCAAGGTTGTCTTCTGTGTTAGATATTCAAATTAAAGATGGTGACCAAGAAAAAATTAAATATCATTTGTCTTTAAATCCATTTTTTATGGAATATTCTGTTGATGGACCTCTTATTAAAGGAAAATCAACTTTTTTTGTTTCGGGTAGAAATTCATTATTCGGATTATTATATCGTCCATTTTTGAAAAATAATTTTCAAATCGAAAAAATTCGTTTTTACGATTTGAATGCAAAGCTAACGTATAATTTAAGTAGTAAAGATAAATTTTTTCTGAGTGGGTATTTTGGGAGAGACAATTTTAATACGACTAAAAATAACCTTTCTTTATCTCAATCTTGGGGGAATATGACTTGTTCTGCTAAGTGGAATCATGTGTATTCATCGAAACTATTTCAAAATATTCATCTCATTTTTTCAGATTATTCGTATAATAATTTTGAAAGCTTTGATTCTTTGGAATATGCCTTGAACTCTAAAATTAAAGCATTAATTATCAAACAAAATTATTCTTATTATTATTCCAATAAGTTGAAGTTTAATTTTGGATATCAATCACAATTTCAATTTTATCAGCCAGGTAATCGTGTAATGGTTGATTCAAGTTCTAATTATCCTTTAAATCAAATAAATTTAAGATTTAACAACACGGTTGAAAATGCAATGTTTTTGCAAAGCCAATTCAAAATCAATGAAAAAACAACATTTATAGGTGGTTTTAGAGTTTCAAATTTCTTTCATATTGGTAAAGGAATGAACTATCAATTTTTACCTTCAAACGAAGTAGATTCAACACCTGAACAAGGAATTTACAATAATTATTTCGGATTTGAACCACGTTTTAAATTAACCAAAGAAGTGTTTAAAAACAACTTTTTTCAGTTGACTTATGACCGAACATTTCAATATCTAATGTTGGCAAGTAACTCTATTTCAAGATCTCCAACGGATATATGGGTCCCAGTAACGAATAATGTATTGCCTCAAAGTATGGATCTTTATGGTTTAAATTATAGCCGATTTATTGATTCGAACAAATTTCAAATTGTCGTAGGAACTTATTATAAAAGAATAAATAACATTGTTGATTTTATAGATAATGCTTATCTGAAATTAAATCAATTGGTTGAATCTCAGATAAAACAAGGTGTTTCAAAATCAATAGGGCTAGAATTTACCTTGAGTAAAATCAAAGGTAATTTTCTTTTTTCATTGAATTATATACTTGGAAAAGCAACTTACACGGTACCTGAAATAAATAATGGAGAAACATATTATGCGCCATTTCATAAAAAACATAATGGCATGGTCAACCTGAGTTATCATTTTAAAAATGGGATAGATGTTCAGTCAAATTTTGTAATTACTTCCGGAGCAAGGACAACTTTCCCTATCGCAATATATGAGATTCAAGGCAATAGTTTTACATTGTATAACCATCGAAATGCGGATCAGTTACCAATGTATATACGTTTAGATGTTTCTGTTTCATACCATCTAAAGTCTAGTAAGAAATTTGAGCAAGATTTTGTATTTTCAATTTATAATGCATTAAATCGTAAAAATCCATACAGTATAAGTTTTTCGCAATATACAAAGGTGGCATATTATAATTATTTATTGCCGATTATACCTTCTTTAACTTATAAATTGAATATCAAATGAAAAATAGCTTTAAAATTATTTTGGTTTTCTTTATAATGATTTCTTGTAAAAAGAAAGTTATAATTGATTTAAATAGTAAAAATCCAAACTTGCCTGTTTTTTCAGGATGGATTTCTGGACAATCAGGAAATCAGGAAATCATCATTAAATCAACATCAAATTATTCTTCTAATTCTGTAGATTCGTATTTAACGACTGCAAATGTGAATTATATTGATGCTTCTTCAAGCCAATATTTTTCTTTGAATGGCAATGTTTATAAACCGAATTCAAATTTTTCATTTACCACTGGAGAGAAGTCAATTGTCATTCAATTGAATGGAAAAACATACGAGCAAAAAGTTTCCGTTTATCCTCCTGTTAATATTGAATCAATTGAATATTATGACAATGGTGTTCCAAAAGAAAGTGGTTTATTAGTAGGATTTACTTTACCAACAGAGAAAAATTATGCCATGGCATTTGAATTATTAGCTGATTCAACTGGTTCTGGAAATAATTATATCAGTTTAACCCCAACAATTCATTCAATGGAGTTGTTTGATAATTATATAGATGAATTTAATGAATATGGAGATGTTGTAATTTTCAAGGAGTTATTAGACCCCAATAATACTACGATACTATATAAATTAGTTTTACATCGTATTTCAGCTGAGCAGTATAATTATTTATTCCGAATTCAATCTTCAATGAATGACGATTTATATGCGACTCAACCATACAATCTCCCGACGATGTTTACCAATGGAGGTCTCGGGATTGTCATTGTTTCTTCAGATTCATTTTTTGAATTTACATTTTAAAAATCCAAAATCTAAAATCCAAAATCTAAAATTTCGTCACTTACCAAATAACGACTCTTTTTTCTGGAGCTAAATACATTTGGTCACCTTTTTTTATATTAAAGGTTGTATAAAATTCAGGGATATTACTTAATGGACCATTGATTCTGAATTGTGCGGGTGCATGAACATCTGTCATTATTTGATTTGCCAATGCTTTATCATTGATATTTACCATCCAAGCATAGCCATAGGCTAAGAAAAAGCGTTGAAGTGGTTTCATTCCTGATATTACCGTATTCTTTTTGAATTGCGACGTGCGTTTAAATGCTTCTAATCCCATTACAACGCCTCCTAAATCTGCTATATTTTCACCTTGAGTCGCATCACCATTGACATGCTTCGTTCCGAGAACTTTGAAGTTATTGAATTGTTCAACAATTAATTTTGTTTTCGATTGGAATTTGCTTAAATCTTCTTTTGTCCACCAATTTTTTAAATTTCCTTTTTCATCATATTGACAACCTTGGTCATCAAAGCCATGAGTGATTTCATGTCCAAATGTAGAGCCTCCTATAATACCATAAAGTATTGCATCATCAGGCATTCGACCTTCAAACCCAGGGACAATTATATTACAAGCCGGTACAACTATTTCATTGTTACTAGGGTCGTAATATGCATTGTAAGTTTGTGGATACATGGCCCATTCGGATTTATTAACAGGTTTTCTATATTTATTTAACATAAACTTAAATTCCCATTTATTTGAATTCATTACATTTTCGCAATAAGATTTTCGGGATACTTTTAATGCTGACATATCTTTCCATTTGTCAGGATACCCTACTTTCATAATAATCATCGATAATTTATGTAACGCTTTCTTTTTTGTTGTTTCACTCATCCAATCTAATTTTTGAATATGTTCAGCATACACATCACGGATTGAATTCCCGATTTCTAATAGTTTTTCTTTTGAACCTTTTGGTAGATATTCATTTACATAAATTTGACCGATAAGTTCTCCTAATGAGCTATTAGTTTGAGAAACAACAGCCTCCCATCTTGGTTTTTGCTCTTTTACACCATTCATTATTGTAGCGTAAAACTTAAAGTTTTGTTTTTGAATTACTTTCGTTAAATAATTAGCATAGCTATCTAATAAATTCCATTTTAAATAAACTTTCCAATCTTCTAGTGAATAGCTAGTGACAAATTCATTTAATGCAGTATAAAATTCAGGTTGACGAACAATAACAGTATCAACGTTTTTAAGTCCGATTTTCCCTAAAACAGCAGTCCAATTTATTTTAGATGTTGATTTATTAAATTGAGTTAAGCTCATTTTATTGTAATTCATCATTGGGTCACGTTGCATTTCTAATTTTCTTGAAACTTTTGCCAAATCGGTCTCTAACTTCATGATTTTAGATGCATTGCTATTTGCTTCTGTGTTATTTTGACCTATTAAAGAAAGCATTGCTTTTAAATGTTTGACATATTCTTTACGAATGTTTTCCGTTTCTTTATCGGTATTGAAATAGTAGTCGCGATCTCCAAGTCCAATTCCTCCTTGACCAAAAAACAAAGCGTGTTTAGAGCTTATTTTATCATCTTGCCCAATATAAAATGAAAACATAGGACTAGCTCCGATTGTGTGAAGATATGCTGCTGTTGCTAAAAGAGTGTTGATGTCTGAAATTTTTTCAATTTTGTTAAATTCATCTTCTAAAGGTTTTAGCCCGATTTTTTCGATTGCTAACGTGTCCATTCCAGAAGCATAAAAATCTCCAATTTTTTGTTCATTACTTCCTTTTTTTGAATTTGTGTTTGCGGAAGAATTGATACAGATTTGCTTGATTTGACTATTTATAGTGTCCCCTATAGTATTGAAAATGCCATTACTTTGATCGGAGGAAGCAATTGGATTTTTTTTAAACCAACCTCCATTTGCATATCGAAAAAAGTTGTCATTTGGAAGAACAGTTGTATCTCTATTTGTATCTAAAGGGTCATTTACGAATTCTTTGGGGGATGTTGAGCATTGAGTTGTTGAAAAAATAATGCAAACAATAGCTGTAAAAATCAAGGAATTTTTCATCATAGTATCTTAATAGAATCAATCAGAAAATCTTAGTATAAGAAATTCAGTCCTCAAAGATAAATATCCAAATAAAACAAGCAAGTGAAATGTTTGTTTTATTTGGATTGAAGATGTTAAAAAAAAGATTATTTTGTTTTGATTCGATTTTTCTCGTCTTCAGAACCTGTTTTATGTTGTTCTGATTTTACATTGGTGTTACCGAATCGATAGGCAAAATTTAATCGAATTTGTCGGCTTTCCCAACCACCTGTAGCATTCATGTAAAAGCCTGCGTAATTACTATGTCCAGCCCATATTTGCGTATGGAAAATATCTGAGAAGTTCAATTTTAGATCGCCTTTTCCGTTTAAAATTTTCTTTTTAAAACCAGCATCAATGCTATACATTCGACGACCTAAAAAAGTAGCAACCATTATCGTTGGTGAATTATACCAGCCAGAAAATTCGATGCTCCAACCTTTGGGCAAAGTAAAACTATTGGACATGTAAACATTGTATGCGGTGTTTCCTAAGTTGATTGTTTTTCCATCTTTAAAATTGGCATGGTATTCATTTCTGTATAAACTAAAATTTAAAAATCCAAACCACCATTTACGGATAGGTATCGGAACACTTAGGTTGAAGTTATAATTGTTTACATAATCTAAATTTGTTTGCGTAATATAGGAAGCTTTTCCGTTGATTGTATCAATAATTTCAGTCATGTAATCATTCGTTCGTGTATATCCAATACTTGTGGTTAGAAAATCCATAAATACATGTGATAATTCAAAAGCGTTAGAATATTGAGGCTTTAAAAAAGCATTTCCTTTTTGATAAGAAAGTTCATTTAATTTGTTCTCAAAAGGATTTAAATCTTGGTAATTTGGTCTGTCAATTCTTTTCGAATAAGTTAACGTAAACGTGTTCTTTGGATTTAAATGATACGTAATTGCAGTACTCGGAAAGAAATTGCCATAATTACGATCTACAGGGTCTGGGTTTTGAAAAAAGCTTTTCAATGTTCCAATTGAATGCGTATGTTCATACCTGACTCCCACTTGAATGTCAAATTTTTGAATGCTGCGATTTAAATTGAAATATCCAGCATAAACGGTTTCGCTGTAATGAAAAGTGTTGCTTCTTGTTGAGTCTAAATTTGAAGATTCATTGATGACATTGTAAAAATTAAAGGTATTGTCTGTTTCAACATTTGATATTTTATATCCTAAACTAATATTCGTTTTTTTAAGTTTTCGTTCATAATCTGATTTTAATGTTTTAATTTGAATAGTTGTAGGAGTCGTATTCCGATAGATGTTTTTTTGCAACAAGGTTAGTTCATCAGCGCTCATATATGAGTTTGGTTGATAACTACTTTGTTCTTTTGAAAAATATCCCATGTCAGCATCAGTACTGAATTTGTTGCCTAAAGTGTCTGAATATCGATAATTAAGATTTCCATTTAAGTTAATATTTGAAAATGGCTGTGTGTTACTTGCTATTAATATTTGCTCAATTGTGTTTGTTTGAATATTTGTAAAAGGAGAGCGGCTTTCACTTGTCCAATTTCCTTTTTGAACATTCGCTGTGATGTTGGCCCCAAAAGTGTTTTTCTTGTTATAAAAATAATCAGCGCCAAATTTAGCGTTGTGATTGGCGCTTTCATTGGTCATTGTGGTGTGCTGATTGTAAATGTAATTTCCTTGTTCGCGGTATAGATCCATATAATTTTCCCAAGCACCATAACTTAGACTATAATTACTGAAAATATTAAAATATTTATCTCGATGATTGAAAGAAAATGAACCGTTGTATTTTTCTGTTTTAGAGCGTGTTGTTCCCAATTCAAAACTCATGTTGTTACCAAACCCTTTGTTCTTTTTTAATAGGATATTGATAATACCACCTGTTCCTGATGCATCATATTTAGAAGAGGGATTTGTAATTACTTCGATGGCTTCAATATCTGCGGCATTCATCCCTTTCAAAAGATTTACTAAATCTTCATTTGCCATTTGAGATGGTCTGTTGTCTATGAAAATTCGGACGTCTGTTTTTCCCTTAAGTGAAATATTATTGTCTTTGTCAATCATTACACCTGGAGTTCTTCGGAGAACTTCCAAACCATTAATTCCAGTCATATTTGTGATGTTAGCAACATTTAAAATTGTTTTTTCAGCAGTAACAGTTAGTATAGGCTTTTTGGCAACAACACTGACCTCTTCAATTTTTTGAACAATACTAATTAATTTTATCAATCCAAGATTTACTTCACGATCTTGAATTTCAATAGCCGTTGAGGTATAAGGTTGAAATAGGTTATTTTTAAGCTTGATTAAAAAAGTGCTTGCAATTGGATTTAAAAATTCGAAATATCCTTTTTCATCCGTAATTGTGGACATATAAACAAGTGTGTCATTTAGTTTAAATAACGCAATTGGGGTAAATTCAACTGGAGCACCGACTTCATTTTGAAATGTACCTGAAATTTTAGATTGGGAAAAAGAAAAAGTTGAAAAAGAAAGAAATAAAACGGAGAAAAGTAATTTTTTAAGTTGAATTTTTTGAATCATATCAGCGTTTGTTATCGAATTATTATAGTTAAATACAAATTACTTAAAAAGTAACACTTTTGTATTTGAAGAGGTGCAAATTTAAAAAATACACAAAGAATATTCATCTTGTTAATCAAGTTTATCGACCGACTGTACTATTTCAAATGTGAATTGTGGCTGATTTCGGTTGGTTTTTGTAATTATAGCTTATTTATCATTAAATTTGTCCCTGAAATTTTAAGAAATTAATTATGACAGTTGAAGCAAACATGGTTGTTACCTTGAATTACAAGTTATCAAATCATAAAACAGGTGAAAAAATTGAGGAAACTACTGCTGAAAATCCAATGGTGTTTTTATTTGGAGTAGGAGGTATAATTCCTGAATTTGAAGATAATATTCAGGGGAAAAAAGTAGGAGATACGTTTGACTTTGCAATTGTTTCTGAAAGTGCTTACGGTGAAAAAAGTGCAGAACAAATCGTTAAGATTCCTACTTCAGTATTCAATGATGAAAGTGGAAAGTTTAACGAAGAACATATTTTTGTTGGAGCGATGGTTCCAATGTCAGATAATGAAGGGAATCATTTGAGAGGAACTGTTTTAGCTGTAACCGATGAGCATGTTGAAATGGATTTTAATCATCCTTTAGCAGGGACAGATTTGAATTTCAAAGGAGAAATCGTAGAAATTCGTCCTGCAACACAAGAAGAAATAGATCATGGTCATGTTCATGGATTACACGGACATCAGCATTAAGATAATTTTGTCTATAAAAAGCTGTCCTTTTAGGATAGCTTTTTCTATGCCGTATTTTTCAAGTGTTAAAAACTTAAACGCTTAACACCTTTTGTCTTATAGAAACTCTAGTGTAAAAGAAAGTCAGTATAAAACTCTAAAAGAATCTCAGGCATACTGATGTTTCCCGCGTAGACTGAGGTCTCCCGAAGTCGAAGTCGAAGTCATCTCAATTAATCTCTACTCCCTGTAAATCAACTAAATTTGCATAAATTCCTTTGAATGCGATTAATTCTTCATGTGTCCCTTGTTCGGTAATTTGACCTTGATTTAAAACTAAAATTTTATCTGCTTTTTTGATTGTAGAAAGACGGTGTGCAATAACGAATGAAGTTCTTCCTTTCATTAATTTATCTAAAGCATCTTGAACCAATCTTTCAGATTCAGAATCTAATGCTGATGTAGCTTCATCTAAAATTAAAATGGTAGGATTTTTTAATATAGCTCTAGCAATAGCGATTCGTTGTTTTTGACCACCTGAAAGTTGTATTCCACGATCTCCTACTTGCGTTTGAAATCCTTCGGGAAAAGATTCGATAAATTCAAGTGCATTTGCTTTTTTTGCAGCATCAATAATTTCTTCCTTAGGGGCATTGGGTTTACCAAAAGCGATATTGTCCATTATCGTACCCGCAAATAATATTACTTCTTGTGGAACAATTGCCAGATGACTCCTTAAATATTCTGTTTCGATATCTTTAATATCAACACCGTCAAATAAAATTGCCCCTTTTGAAATGGAGTAATAATTTAATAATAAGGAAGAAACAGTAGATTTTCCAGCGCCCGACGAACCAACTAATGCTATTGTTTCATTATCTTTTGCTTCAATTGTAATTCCTTTTAAAACAGGTATATCATTTCTTTGAGGATAAGAAAAATGCACATTTTCAAAAGTTACATTTCCTTTGATTTCAGGTTTTTGATTTCCTTTTAAAGTTTCTTTTTCACTTTTTTGACTAATAATATTCATCAAATTTTCGGTAGCTCCGATTGATTTTTGAATACTAGCATACATATCGGGAATTGCACCAACAGATGCGACCATCATAATGGTGTACATCATAAATTTAAAAAAATCGGCAGATGTCATCTCTGGATTTTGGCCTTGAGTCATTAGAATTCCTTGCCACACAATAAATACAATTGCACCAGTCATACAAAAGATAATAAAGGAAACAAAAACGCCTCTCCACATTCCACTTTTGATGTTTAACCGTCTGATTTCGTCAATCGATTTTTGGTATTTATTTAAGGTGAAAATTTCGTTTGTAAAAGATTTAATATTTGAAATACCTGTTAACGCTTCTTCCACGATAGAATTAGATTCGGCGGAATAATCTTGAGCATTTTTAGATAGTTTTTTAATGAATCGACCGAAAAAAACAGCGATTATCGCCATCACAGGAACCGTTGCGACCATGATTAAAGCAAGCTTCCATGAAATGAAAATTAAAAAAATGACAGAACCTAATACGGTCACTATTTGTCTGAAAAATTCAGCAATGGTTGTTCGAAGAGTTTCTTGTATTTGTGTAATATCTGATGAAATACGACTTGTTAATTCCCCAACTTTATTTTGATTGAAAAAATCCATGGGCATATAAATTAAACGTTCAAAGGCTGTCTTACGAATATCCCGCAAGGTGTTTTCAGTGACATTTGTAAATATAACCACTCGGAAGTAAGAAAATAAAGCTTGAATACCAAACAAGATAAACAGTAATGAGACAACAGTATTGACATTGTTTAAATTAATTAATGAAAATGAATCTGTCATCGAACTTTTTTTAGCACCGCTTATTCCTAATAATTCCCCCATTAAATAAGGGAAAAAAATCATGGTAGAAGAAGATAATAATAAGAAAAGCCAACCTAAAGCAAATGAAAATCGATACGGTTTAAGGAAAGTGAAAATTCCTTTAGCTTTGGAAATACTTTCTTTGGTTAATTTAATTTTTATTTGTTTTTCTTTTTTGGGACCTAACATTGTTTTCTTTTGTTTGTACAAAAATAGCTTTACTTAAGCTTTTTTTTATACTTTTTTCGATATTTTTATAGAAACACTTTGTAAAATAGAAAATATCCTTATCTTTGCAATCCGAATTTACAGGAATATAAGACTAAAGAATATAGATCATGAGCAAAAGAACGTTTCAACCGTCAGTAAGAAAAAGAAATAATAAACACGGTTTCCGTAGTCGTATGGCTACTAAAAATGGACGTAGAGTATTAGCTGCACGTCGCGCAAAAGGTAGAAAAAGATTGACTGTTTCTGACGAAGGTTCGCATAAACGTTAAGATTCTCATTTTTAAGAATATTTAAACCGACATTCCAAAGATGTCGGTTTTTCTGTTTTAATTAAGTTTTAATAACTTAAAGATAACCTAAAGTTAACCCTCAATCTTGTTTTCATTCATTAGCTTTGCATCATAAAAAGAGTAAATAAATTGATTATATTCTTTTTCTACTTGTGTTCTTGAGGTTTTAAATGTATTAGGTAACAAGATGAATGACATACTTTAAATATCAAAATAGTTTCAAAATTCAAGAAGACAAGTTATTATTTGTTTCGTAAATGGTCTAAAAAAGTAAGAAAAAAACTTTTTTTTAAAGAACTTTTTTCTTAAATTCAAGTAACGTAACCATTTATAAATAATAAAATGCTTGTAAAAACTTATGGTAGTGCCGTTTTTGGAATTGAAGCCACTACAATCACAATTGAAGTAAACCTAGGTCAGGGAGTGAATTTTTTTCTTGTTGGATTACCTGATAATGCGGTAAAAGAAAGTCAGCAACGTATAAAAGCGGCTTTTAAAAACAATGAATTGAAATTTCCAGGAAAAGAAATTACGGTGAATATGGCTCCTGCTGATATTCGAAAAGAAGGTTCAATTTTTGATTTGCCTATTGCAATCGGAATTTTAGCTGCTAGTGAACAAGTATTATGTTCTCAGTTGGAGGAATTTTTGATTTTGGGAGAAATGTCCTTGGATGGTACGTTAAAGCCTTTAAAAGGAGTTCTTCCAGTTGTTTTACAAGCGAAAAAAGAAGGTTTTAAATCGGTTATTTTACCAAAAGAGAACGCTTTAGAAGCTGCTGTTGTAGATGGGATTTCAATTTATGGAATGGGAAATTTAGCAGATGTTGTTAATTTTTTAAATCTCAAAAAAGAATTTGAACCCATTACCGTAAATGTTGAAGAGCAATTTCGACAAAAATTAAATGAGTTTGACGTTGATTTTAGAGATGTTAAAGGACAACAAAACATTAAAAGAGCATTTGAAATAGCTGCATCAGGCGGTCATAATGTGATTTTAATTGGACCTCCTGGTGCAGGAAAGTCGATGTTGGCAAAACGACTTTCAACAATTTTACCACCAATGACTTTGGCTGAATCCTTGGAGACAACCAAAATTCATAGTGTAGCAGGAAAAATTTCAAAAGAATTGGGCTTGGTTACGCAACGTCCATTTCGAAAGCCACACCACACCATTTCTGATGTAGCATTGGTTGGTGGAGGTGGTTCTCCTCAGCCTGGTGAAATTTCTTTGGCTCATAATGGCGTATTGTTTTTAGACGAGTTGCCTGAATACAAACGAACGGTTTTGGAGGTTATGCGGCAACCCTTGGAAGATCGTCAAGTCACAATTTCAAGAGCTAGATTTACCGTGGATTATCCTGCGGGGTTTATGCTGATTGCTGCCATGAATCCTTGTCCGTGTGGATACCATAATCATCCTGAAAAAGAATGTGTCTGTGGTCCTGGAACAGTTCAGAAATATTTGAATAAAATATCAGGACCTTTATTAGATCGAATTGATTTACATGTTGAGGTAACTCCCGTTTCTTACGATGAATTAGCACATGACATGCCAGAAGAAGGAAGTGTCGATATTCGTAAGCGAGTAGTGGAGGCACGGTTAATTCAAGAGGAACGATTTAGTAAACATGAAGGAATTCATGCCAATGCACAAATGGAGAGTAAGGACATTCAGCAGTATTGTAAAATTGATGAATCAGGAGGTACAATTCTTAGAAATGCAATGGATAAAATGGGATTATCGGCAAGAGCTTATGATCGAATCTTAAAGGTGGCACGTACAATCGCAGATTTAGATAAATCTGAGAAAATAGAAGCGATGCACTTGGCCGAAGCAATTCAATTTAGAAGTTTAGATAGAGATAATTGGGTGAATTAGAAATATCATAAGTTTAGACGTTTTCTTAATGTTGGATTAATAATTTTTCTATATCAATTTCATCAGATTTAAAATGAATTATTAGTGTGTAATAACCAGCTTCGTATTGACTTAAATCTATTTGTGATAAATGCGTTGAATCATTTAGTAATAAAGTACCTTCAGGTGTTAAAATTTGATAATAATTAATAGTTTCATCGGTGATTAAGTTAAAATATCCAGTATTACTTGGATTTGGGAAAATTGAAACTTTATTTTGAGGTAAATAATTAATCGATATAGGGAAATATAGTTTGCTATCTCCATTAAAATCAGTTTGTTTTAATCGATAGTAATTGATACCAACATTTGGATTAGGATCTGTAAATTGATATTGTTTGATTTCTAAACTAGAACCAGATCCAATGACTCTTTCAATTTCAGTGAAATTTATACCATCTGTTGACTTTTCAATTGAAAAAAAATCATTATTGGTTTCAGTAAATGTGCTCCAAAAAATTACGATTTGATTATCAATGATTTCTGCGTTAAATCCAATAAGTTCAACGGATAATACAGTTGCAGGACTATAGCAGATCAACCCTCCAAATGTTACTTTATAATAACCTGCATAAGGGTCAGTAGCACCATTACCACATTTTATTTGTTGACCAGTTACTTGACAATGTAAACAAGGGCCCATCGAATGACCTTGATTGTCATAAAAACAAACTTCTACATCATTGGAAGTTGGATTTCCAGGTTGAAAATCACATTGGTTAACAGCTTGAGAAAAAATAAAATGAAAAGGTGATAAAATAGAGATTAGTATGTATAAAATACATTTCTTATGAAGTTGTATAAGAATTGAAGAATACATATAAATTAGATTGCATTTTTTATTTTTAATAGTTTTTATTAGAGATAAGTTAATATCTTTTTTTTGTGTTTTTATAATAAAAAGTATCGAACAATCTCGATTACGTAATTCTACAGAGATTTTATTAATAGTTTTAAATCATATTTAATTGTAATATTTATGTATTATATTTATCTAGCAATCTATTTAAGCACATTGAATGGTTCTTTTTGATGTGAAGAGAATAGATAAAGATGAAAATCAGAGTAAATTTAGGTGAGTGTTTAAATTTATTTTGGTTTGAGAATAAAACAAAACTAACTGTATGAAAGTATATTTATTATTCACTATTTTATTTTTTACATCACTTTTATTCGGACAAGAATCAAATACAGGGATTGTTTCTGATAATTTCATCAGTTCAAATATTGTAACATTTAATCCAGCATCTATAGTAGATTCAAAAACTAAAATTGCTTTTGTTTCAAATTATAATTTAAGTAAAATCAGTAATTTTTATGCGCAAAATTATATTCTATATGGAATAGGCGGAAAATATATAAATTCTAATAAATCAGGTTATGAGAATAAATATTCAACAGTTGATTTATTAAATTTTAAATACGAATTCAACCATAAAAATGCGATAGGATATGCTTTTAGAGAAAAAAGTTTTAGTAGTATCAATGGTTTACCATCAATATGGAGTGAAAATGCTGTCAATAATTATTCTCATAATATCACAAATAAGCAACAAAATATATCAAGCTTAGCAATGAATAATTTATCTTATACAGAACATATTTTTTCATTTGCACATCTTTTATTTGATAAAGAAAAACATTTTTTAAAGGCTGGTGTTTCCTTGAAGTTTTTAAATGGATTGGATGCTAAATATTTCAATGTGAAAAGTGGCGAAATTTCATTTAACACAATTTCTCCGAATATGGTTGTTTCAAATTTAGAAGCTAATTTTGGTCAAAGTGCATCAAATAATCAATTGTTTTATAAGAATAAGGGTATGGGATTGGATTTAGGTTTTATTTATGAGTATAGACCAAATTATGAGATGCAATATTATGAAATGGATGGAGAAAAAAAGAATGTTCGATATGATATTAATAAATATAAAGTTAAAATTTCAGGTTCTATCACTGATATTGGTAGAATTAATTTCATGAAAGATACCTTGTATGCTAATTTTTATAATTCAAATGCTACAGTATATTCGGAAAATATATATAATCCAAATTCGATCTTTGTATCACCTTATAAAGGAATATTTGACCAACTTCAAGTTTCTGGAAAAAAAACAGTTTCTCAAAATTCTAATTTTAAAATGTATTTGCCTACGACTTTACATTTAAGTGTGGATTACCACTTTAAAAGCCATTTTTATTTCAGTTACAATGTGTCAATGCCTTTAAGTTTATCATCAAATAAAATTAAAATAACTAATTTCTTTATTCAAACAATCACGCCACGAATTGAAAATTCAAAGTATTCACTGATGTTGCCGATTTCGCATATGGGAAATGGTAAGCTATATGTTGGACTCGCAGGAAGATTGTCTTACAAAAAAGTATTGCTATTTTTAGGTTCAAATAATTTATCTATTTTAATCGGGCAAAAAACTTCTTTATCTCGAAATTTCTTTTGTGGTGTAGCTTTTAATATTCTATATAAAACTCATTCAGATGTAGATTTTGATAAGATTTCGGACGATAAAGATGTTTGTCCTTTTGATGCAGGTTTGGCTGAGTTTGAAGGTTGCCCAGATTCTGATGGCGATCAAATTATCGATAAATTGGATAATTGTATTTATGATAAAGGTCCTCATTCAACAAATGGCTGTCCTGATAAGGATGGTGATGGTATTATTGATATGAATGATATGTGTCCGAATGAAAAAGGCTTAGGAATTCATTATGGTTGTCCTGACCGTGATTTTGATGGTGTAATTGATGCGGCTGATCGATGTCCGGATGTTCCTGGAATTGAATTGAATAATGGTTGCCCGTTTGAGAATCCAGGTTGTTGTATGGATGATGATGGTGATGGTGTTTCTAATCGTGTTGATAGATGTCCTGATTATGCAGGTTCAGTTTATAATAATGGTTGTCCAATAGATTCATTAAATATTAATTTAATGAATTTGCGAGATCAAAAAAATTTGATAGATGCTAATAATACAAACAGCCAAATTGAAAATCAAAAGGTGGATGATACCAGAGTTGGATTAATAACAACAAAAGAAGAATATACCAAATTAATAGGAGACCATGATCCAATAGGAGAGCATACGGTATTTTTTGACTATGATCAATCTAATATTTCAGAAGAAGAGCGATTGAGTTTAGAAGCTTTTTTTAATATACTTCGAACAGAAGGTAATGTAACAATTGTTGTAATTGGATATACGGATAAAGATGGAACATTTGATTACAATTTAATATTATCAAAGAAGAGAGCGGAAACAATTAAGCGTAAATTAATTGATGCTGGATTTCCTGCAAATAAAATAATGATTTACTATTATGGAGAAACGAAATTGATTCATAGAGGAACTTATTCAAAAGAAATGAAAAAGGAAGATCGAAAAGTTGAAATTAAAATTTTTAGAAAAGAAGAGTTTTGATGGAATACGGATTATACTCTTAATGTACCATTAACGGAATAATAAACCTAGAAATTCATGTTATTCATGCTTTAAAATCAATTTCAATCGATATTTTTTAAATCAATATTGAATCCACATTTAAAATGCCCTTCAGGACAAATTTTATGACCATGAATTCCACAGGGTTTACATGGTAAATCAGTAACTTCTTTGATTAGCGATTGGTCAGACAATGGACCAAATCCAAAATCTAAAATTGTTGAACAAAAAAAAGCAGTAACAGGAGCATTCATTGCCGATGCGATATGCAAAGGACCAGAATCATTTACAAATGTTCTTTTTGCTTTTGATATTAATGCTGCTGATTCAAGTAGATTTAATTTACCTGCTAAATTGACACAATTTTTGTGCTGAGATTGATTGAGTATTGTTTGACATAAGTTAGTGTCATTCGGTCCACCTATCAAATAAACTTTATTGTGTTTTAAGTTGTTGTTTACGATATCAATCCATTTTTCAACAGGAAGTTGTTTTGTAAACCATACAGAAGCAGGAGCAATACAATAAAAATCATCTTGGCAATAAATATCTATTTTTTGATATTGCTCATTCGTAGGATAAAGTTCGGGTCTTACATTTTTTTTAGCTCCAAATTCTTCGATCAAAGTTAAATTTCTTTCAACTTCATGCTTTCCATTTATCAGAGAGTGTTCAAATACTTTTGAATAAAGAAAAGATAAAGGATTTTTTTTAAAACCGTATTTCTTTTTTGCGCCAGAAAAAGCAGTAATAATACCTGTACTTGCAAATCGGTGTAAATTTACTACGAGATCATACTTATTTTTTCGAAATGTAAGAATTAGCTTTTGAATATTTTTTAACTTCCCTTTTTGTTTATCTAATATAAAAATTTGATTGCATTTTGGATTATTCGTTAATAAACTTTCATTTCCTTTTCGAACCAGAAAATCTATTTTCGCTTCTGGATATATGCGTTTTAATTCTGCTAAAACAGGAGTTGCTAAAATAACGTCTCCTAAAAAAGCTGTTTGTATTATTAATATTTTTTGCACGATGTAAAGTTACTGTTTTATTTAGCGAATTAAATTAACATAACCTCTTTTTACAACTTCATGTCCATTTCCATCATATACTGATAATCGATACAAATAAGTTCCAGTTTCAGCTTGTCTGCCTGTATTTAAAATTTGGCCATTCCAACCTTCTGTATAATCTGTTGAACTAAAAACCACATGTTCCCAACGATCATATATTGTAAATTCAAATCTATTGATGTCAAAGAAGGTGAAAATTGGAATAAATTCTTGATTGAATTCATTCCCATCTGGGGAGAATGAGTTTGGTAAATAGATTAAAGGATTTTCAACTTTTTTCACCATGTTTGAGCGTGCATATTCTTTAAAACCATATTGATTCATACTTTCTACAGCTTCAATAACATAACATAATTGACCTGTTTGCATTAAATCAGTATTGTATTCAACTAAATCAGTATAATAGTTTTGAGCACTTGAAACACTTGCAATTGGTGTTGGGTCAACAATATTATTAATTCCCCTGTAAATATTATATGCTAACATTGATCCAGCATATTCTGAATACGGAGTCCAATGAAGATAATTAATAACTTTAGTTGAATCAGTATTAATTTTTAATAGCATTGGTTTAACGGTATTTGAAATTAAACCAGAATTTCCACAACTATCAATTACAATTGTTCTATATTGATAATTATATCTATCTACTTGAACATCTTCATCATAAAATGTTAAGCTATTTCCAGTTAACGATTTCCGTTGAATTTCAATGAATGATGTTAAATTAAATTTTTCAAGCGCAACAGCTTTTACATTAGCTTGATCATCAATAAGAACTTTTAATTCAATTTGATCATTGTCAACAGTACCTACCCGAATATAATTAAATTGTGCTTGCGTAGGAGCTGCAATAAGTAAATTTTTTGGATTTGAAAATGAAATATGTCCATCGAATGTAAAAGCTTTAACTACAAAATAATCGACATCTTGTGGATTCGCTTGATATTCATACGTTAAATTTGTTGTTGAACCAACGAGCGACCAAGGCTGTCCTTGTTTATGTGTCCAAATTTCATAGCCGGCTAAATTATTAAATCCTAAATAGGCAGACCAATTAAGAGTAACAATATTTTCACAATAATCTAAATTTGAAGTTAAAAAAATGGATGTGTGCGGGTTGGCTTTTGCTGAAGTTTGATAGGATAAAGGATTTGAAGCTAGATGACAAGAGTCAAATGCCGCAACTGAATAGGTGAATGAACCTGTTGTGATATCAGGAAAATAACTGTAATTTGTAGAAGCGATTCCCCAAACGGTGTCTAATTCTGTAATAAAACCATTATTATCGATAATGTAAACAATGTATCCATAAGTGTCCGGTTTATTATTTTGATTCCAAGAAATATGAATTGCATTTGTTAAAGTGTCAATTGAAACGGCTTGTATTTCAGGTATATCTGGTGTAATCAAATCTTGAAATAAATCACCATCAATATTTGAAATATAATCACATGGATTATTTTTTAATATTATTTTATAATTTAATTGAGAAGAACAAACATCGATTGTGTCAATAAAGGAATGTGTACCATATAGAACACTGTCTCTAATTACCCAGTTTCCAATAGGATATTCTCTATAAATATAATAATAGTCATTCATAGAAGCTTGCAATGTTGGATAGGGATCGTTCCAATTTAATAAGGCTGTACCATTAACAGGATTTACAACATCTAAAAAGATGGATGAAATGGTATCGCTGTGCCTCGGTGTATTACCGTTACATCCTGATAAAACAGTTATGAAATAATCATTTTCAGAGCTTGTATTTGAATCAACAAAGGAAGTCGAATCTATTTGAGTAATTGTTGAAAGCAAGCCATTTTGTATCGAATGAACTTGATATTCAACAAAGGAATTGTCAGGATTACTTACTTCACTCCAAGTTATAGTTGTATTTCCGTTGGCATCTGTTTGAATACAATCAATGGTTGGTTCTGGAATTACTCCTGGATTAATAACATTTATTGTTACAGTAGCATATTTGACTTTTGGAACTTGGCAATAATCGTCTTGTATTTTAAATACGAAGTTATAAGGCACAATATTAGCGACAACACCATATTGATTTGCTAAATGGTCACAAGTAGTCTGCCAAGAAAAATCAACAGAAACACCTTGTATTCCACTTATTGACGGGGCCGAGTTTAAAGTTGCGCATGGTGCTATATCACAACCTGTTGTACTTGTATATCCCGTTCCATACATTGGACCAGTTGTTGTTAAAATATTATGTTGAGGAGATCCATCTTGTAAAATTTCTAAGTCTGTAGAACTCAGTGTGAAATTGATTGGATTTCCAGCAATTACGTTTGCGACAAATGAATTTCCGGGGAAGGGAGCGATAATATTGGGTGCATTATTTTGGTTATTACACGCTGTAACAATTAGTTGCATTTCTCTTTCTACCAATGCGATTAATATTCCATTACGATAAGATTTAGCGACTAGTTTGATATTGTAATTTCCTTGAGTAAAACAAGTGAAATCTAATTGACCTGTATTATTATTTAAAGTTGCGGCAATATTCGACGAATTAAAGGCAGCATCAGGAGTAGGTGAAAGATAGCTGAAACCAGGTTCAAATGGAACGGGTATAGGGTTGATTGGAGGGTTGTAACTTGATCCAGAGGGGAAATTGTTTAAGGGAATTCCAAATTCAACAACAGTCGAGTCTAAGTCAGGATCAATTGCATTTGAGCTATATTGAAAAGGTGTTCCAATGCACGAAACAAAATAAGGTTCTTGTAAAAATATAGGAGAAGAATCAATACAACCTGAAGAAGTACCTGATATAGGAAACATTTTAGCTGTTAAAGTTATTCCGTATGAAGAAGGATTCGTAAAATTTGTAATAGCTCCACTTCTTGAAAAATCTTGATAAGTAAAAATCCAGCCATCTGCTGGAGGTGTACCGGGAATTGAAATAGGATTGCTTCGATAAATAATTTTTTCAATTGCACCAACTCCATTACCACCCGCTGTTCCATTACCACATGCCAAGGCACTAGGAGAGGTTGGAACTGAATTGCAATACGGTGAAATATCTTGTCTAGAGATAAAATTTAAGTTTATATTATTTAATGAAGGATGATTCCAAACATTCAGATTGACAGCAACAGTATTGACATCCGCACCATTACAATCTCTATAATAAATCAATTGAAACACATAGTTACCGCCAACACATTTCCAAGTGATTTCACCACCCATTACGTGTGATGCATAAGAAGGTAAACTTATACAAACAAATAAAAGTAGTATGATAGCTATGTTTTTCATAAATGTGAATATTCAATCTTAAGTAAGACGTTTAAAATTAATTTTAGTTGTTGAATATAATAATTCAGTTCTTAATATACAAATTATCCAGCTGTTACAATTGTCATTTCTTCCCAAATTAAATATTTTTTTGCTAATTCTAAAATTCTTTCAGGGGTGATTTTATACAAATCTTCAATTGATTTATTGTAAAATTCAAATTCAAAACCATGAATCTTAGCTCCAATATATAAATCCATCATTGAATAAGGACCGTCAGCACTTTTCAGTAATTGACCTAATAAGTAATTGCGCACTAAATCCAATTCTTCTGTTGAAACCAATTCTGTTTTTAAACGCTCAAATTCTTTTTTTATTTCAGTCAATGTTGCTTCTTTGAATTCTTTTGCCACTTCTGTAGCGATCATGAAATACCCAAAGCCATTGTATTCTGAAATCATGGAACCAATGCCATAGGTATATCCTTTATCTTCACGAATATTAGACATTAATCTGCTGCCAAAATAATCTCCTAAAATAGTATTTAGAACTACAAAATCGTTGTAATCTTCATGTGTTTTATTGAAGAGAATTTTACCTAACCGAATTGCTGTTTGAACAGCGCCTTCTTTTTCTATATGGGTTATTCCAGCTAAATTTTTAATGGTTTTTTCAAAAAATCGATCATTTGGTTTTGCCCATTTTCCAATAGTATCGATTATTTCGTCAATAACATCTTGTTCTATATTTGCGACAACTACAACTTTAAAAAGTCCATGGATATAATTTTCTTGATAAAATTCTTTTAAACGGGATGCTTTTACATTTTCATAATAGGAAGGATTAGCTACTTTAGCATATTTCTCATTGCTGTTAAACAGACGTTGTTGAAATTCTCTTTGAGCCAAAAAACTAACTTTTTCGAGATTTAACAAATAGGATTGCTTTTTATCTTGAATTAATTCCTCAATTTCTCGTTCAAAAAAAGCAACATTTCCAATAGCATCTACCAAAACATGGAGCAAAGGAAGTACGTTTTCTTTCAAACAATACATTGATGTTACTGCCGATTCAAATGAAATACCACTTTCCATAAACCCACCGAGTGCATC
Organism: Flavobacteriia bacterium; assembly: GCA_016178305.1. Lineage (GTDB taxonomy): Bacteria > Bacteroidota > Bacteroidia > Flavobacteriales_D > Crocinitomicaceae > CAIUKX01. The sequence continues at coordinate 35,913 of JACOTM010000111.1, forward strand.
AATTTCTTCATGGATGATTGTCGATGATTTTTCTGTTGTTCCGGATAATAATAAACTATTTACAAATGAAGGAATTCCTTTTTCTCCTTCTATTGTTCCGGCATTAAAATACAAATCAAAACGCGCGGTATCGTTATTGACTTCTTTCATGAAATATAATTTCACATTCGAAGTAATATCAAATATTTGTGGTTTTACAAAATCAATTTTATGTATCGACTGCAATTGGGGTTGTTCTTTTCTATTCAGCATTGTTGACCGCTTTAACTTTTAATACAGAGCAATTCGTTTGGACCAATATTTTTTTAGCATATTGATGAATATGTTTGGGTTCAATCGATTGATAAATTTCTCTTTCTTGATTTATGCCATTTGCATCTCCAAGTAATTCATACGAACACAAATTCATAGCACGATTTAATAAGCCTTGTTCTTGAAATTCTTTTTCAGTTCGAATTTTAATTAACAATCGAGCTAATTCTTCTTTAGAAATGACTTGTTGTTTGATTTCTTCTAACACATCCCAAATTGCTTTGTCAACTTCTTTAAATGTTTTTCCAGGATTTAATTTTCCTGAAATGACAAGTAAACCATTATCTATAGAGCCTGTAATATAAGCACCAATAGAGCTGACTAGCTGCAATTCTTTTTTTAGTTTAACATACAGACGAGAGGATTTTTCACGACCCAATGCGTCTGATAATATATCAACAATGTAATAGGCTGGATCTCTTCGTTCGGGCATTTTGAAGGCATAATAAAAAGCATCTGAAGGAACAGCTCTTTCAATTATTTGTTCTCTAAATTCCTGTTGTTTTGGCTCTGTGGGTAAAATTCTAGCGGGTTTAATTCCTGCGGGAATATCTCCATACCATTTTTCAACCAAGCACTTGATGTCCTCTAACTCAAAATTTCCAGCAATACAGAGGATGGCATTACTTGGATTATAATGTTTATGAAAAAAAGCTTTCACATCTTCCATCGTAGCATTTTCAATATGACTAATTTCTTTGCCAATTGTAGCCCATTTGTAAGGGTGCTTTTCATAAGCTAATGGTCTTAATTCTAACCAAACATCTCCATAAGGTTGATTTAAATAGCGTTGTTTGAATTCCTCAATAACTACATTTCGTTGAACTTCTAAACTTTTTTCTGTAAAAGCTAAAGAGAGCATCCGATCACTTTCTAACCATAATCCTGTTTCGATATTGTGTGCCGGTAGAACATCATAATAATTCGTAATATCATTGGATGTAAATGCGTTACTTTCTCCTCCGGCATTTTGTAGAGGAGCATCGAAATCAGGGATGTTCACTGAGCCACCGAACATTAAATGTTCAAATAAATGTGCAAAACCTGTTTTATCTTCTGATTCATCTCTTGCGCCAACATCATAAAGTGTATTGATGACAACCATCGGAGTTGTTACATCTTTATGGAAAAGAACGGTTAAGCCATTCTTTAATTTAAATCTTTCAAATTCAATCATTAAAAATTGTATTTAGCAGTATTTTGTTCGCTTAGTGCGTATTTGTATTCAGCTATTATTTCTTCAATTATTTCAGATGCAGGTTGGATTTTGGATACTAAGCTAGAAACTTGACCAATTTCTAATTCACCTTCTATTAAATCACCTTCAAACATTCCTTTTTTAGCTCTACCACGTCCTAAAATTACTTCAATTTCATCTTTAGAAGCGCCGTTTTCGTGCGCAATTTCAATTTTTTCAAAAAAAGCATTTTTAACTAAGCGAACAGGTGTTAATTCTTTTAATGTCAATAATGTATCGCCTTCATTTGCATCTACAACCACTTTTTTGAAATTTTCGTGAGCACTGGATTCTAATGAAGCAATAAAACGCGTGCCAATTTGAACACCGTCAGCACCTAGATTTAGAACAGCAAGCATTGCTCTACCAGTTCCAATTCCGCCAGCAGCAATTAATGGAATTTTAATTTCTTGAGCTACTTTAGGTATTAAACACAGTGTTGTTGTTTCGTCTCTTCCGTTGTGTCCTCCAGCTTCAAAACCCTCTGCAACAACAGCATCTACACCAGCTTCTTCGGCTTTTTTAGCAAATTTTACACTTGAAACAACATGTACCACAATAATTCCATGTTCTTTTAGTTTTGAAGTCCAAGTTTTAGGATTTCCTGCGGATGTAAAAACGACAGGTACGTGATGTTTAATAATTGTTTCAATGTGTTTATCAATATCAGGATAAAGCATTGGTAAATTAACGCCAAAAGGTTTATTTGTCGCAGCTTTACATTTTAAAATATGTTCTTCCAAAACATGGGGATACATTGATCCTGAGCCAATAATTCCTAATCCACCAGCATTTGAAACAGCAGCAGCTAATTCCCAACCAGAACACCAAATCATACCAGCTTGAATGATTGGATATTTTATATTAAAAAGTGTTGTTATTCTATTTGACATTTTCGAAAAATTGAGATGTACGAAAATAACATTTATTCTTTAGATAAAAGTTAAAAAGGAGGTTGCTAGGCTTAGAAATTGTTTAAATTTATTATGACTTCCATCTTTTAAGTCTTTTCCGCTCAAAATCCTTTAAGTTTTGCCTAATAGAAGAGCCTCAGAATCATAATTGTCCGTTTGGGCTATGAAAGTGAAAGTTAGTAAATTAATCAAAATGCTCAACTCTATTTAGGGAAGTACAAAAATCAAAAATCTAGTCTCCCTAAAAAAGAATTCTATTACAAATAAAGATTGTATATTCGACGACATGAAGAAACTGTTTCTAAAATTCAACGCAAAATGGAAAAAAATAACAGAAGAAGTTTTATCAAGAAAAGCAGTCTATTATTAACTCCTTTTTTGATACCAATGGCTGGTTTTAGTATGCTCACGGATACAATGGCTATAAAAAATAAATCTAAAGAGACAAAAAACAAAACTCTAATTAATTTTATTTTTGATGGACTATTTTTTTCGCCAAAAGAATATATTCAAAAATTACAAGAAATAGATACAGAGAAAAGTATTGAAATGGATATGTATGGTCATGGGGGAGCAACAAAATTATTGGAAGAGTCGTTTGCAAAATTGACTGGGAAAGAAAAAGCGATTTATTTGCCGTCCGGGACAATGGCCAATCAAATAGCCATTAAACTTTTAAGCGGTGATAATACCAAAATTATTGTTCCAGAAAACAGTCATATTTATAGAGATGAAGCAGATGCTGCTCAAAGTGTCCATCATAAAAGACTCATTCCTATTGGAAAAGACAAACCCTTTTTTACACGTGAAGATTTGAAAAGAGAGCTTGCTTATTTAGATAATGAAGAAGTTTTTAAAAGTGGATTGAATACAATAACGATAGAAAATCCAATAAGAAGAACCAATGGAACTTATGTTCCAATTGAAACAATCCAAGAAATTTCTAAATATTGTAGAGAAAAAGGACTTAAAATGCATCTTGATGGTGCTAGAATTCACATCGCAGCTGCTTTTTCAAATTCAACAATCGCTGATTACAGCTCTAATTTTGATACGGTTTATATTTCACTTTATAAATATCTGAATGCTACTGGAGGAGCAATACTTTGTGGAGATGCCAATATTATTGATAAAGTTGAGCACCAAATAAAAATACTTGGTGGTAATCAATTTCAATCTTGGAATAATACAGCAATGGCATTACATTATCTGACAGATGTTGAAATTCGTTGGAAAGAAATTGCTAGACTCAGTTCTTTATTTGTCACTGAACTGAATAAAATAGAGGGTGTCCAAGTTTCACAAATCAAAAATGGCACGAATGTGTTAGAATTAAAACTCGATAATACAATCAATCCGTATAAATTGGGGGAATTTTTATATAATGATCACACGATCTGGATTGGAGGAGTTGATGAAAAAGGAATTCTGAATTTAACTTTAAATGAGAGTTTAACACACCGAACATTAGATGACATTATTCTAGGTTGGAAAGATTCCATTGCAAAAACAAAAAAGGCAACTCTGAATTGAATTGCCTTTTTTTAAATGATTTTACGCTTTAGAGAATTGTTTTTTATTTGGTTATTAAGGGTTTAACATCTAGATTCTAATGTCTATCCAATTCTAAACTTACAATACTTAATCACACTTCCTCTGGATGTAAATAATTGTTCATAATGCGTTTTGATATGAAAAATTTCTCGCGTTAATGGATCTAAATCCGCTGTAATGTCGCCATACAAATCCCAAGTCGATTCGATAAGTTCATATTTTTCCTTAATTTCTTCTTCGGTATATTCGAAAAGTAAATTACTATCGGTTTTCATGTGGACGATTCCTTCTTTTTTAAGGATTTGTTTGTAACGATCTATAAATAAGGGAGAACTCAATCTCTTTCTAGGTTTTTTTGGTTGAGGATCGGAAAATGTTAACCAAATTTCATCGATTTCTCCTTCTGAAAAATAATCTGTGATATAATCGATTCTCGTTCTAAGAAAAGCAACATTCGTCATTCCTTGTTCTAAGGAATCTTTTGCACCAATGTAAATGCGATTTCCTTTAATGTCGCAGCCAATGAAATTTTTATTCGGAAAATGTTTCGCTAAACCTACAGAATATTCCCCTTTGCCGCAACCTAATTCTAAAACAATTGGATGCTCGTTTTTAAAGAAATCTTTTCTCCAATTTCCTTTTAATGCTAAAGTTATTTCTTCATTGTGCTCGAATACATGAGGATATTCTTTTATTGCTGCAAATTTGCTTAGTTTGTCTTTTCCCATGATGCAAAGGTAGAAAAAAGTTGAGATTTATTTTTAAAGCCAATAGCTGATAGTCAATACAAATAGATCTCTATTTATTTTGCTATACCAATTATCACTACTTCAATCGTTTTGATGTTAGGTATCACGAGCTAGCAGGCACAGTACTTTTCGTGAGTGTAAAATATTAATCGAACTCCTATGGTTGTCATGATTAGTTTGTCTTTCAAAATCTATTTAAAAAAGAAATTCCAAATGTTTTTTTTCTTTTATTTTGAATTTTAATTTCAAACAATTCTGGGTAATGATATTTATTGATAAATCTACCATATTCTTTTTGTCCTTCAACTGTAACATATTTGTCAATATCAATTAATTCAAATTCCTTCTCAATTTTTTTAGCAGTTTCTATTTGCTGGTCATTAATAAAATACCATTTGTCTTGATTTTTATTAGTTATTGAAATTGTAAAATATTTTTCTGAAACGAAAATTATTACATCATGTCCAAAAATTATTTGTTTTCCAGGTTCTGCAATGTCTGGAAATAATTTTATAGGTGTTGGATAGTTTAAATTATCTGGATATGATTTTCCAATCGAAATTTCATCATTTGGGTGTATTCGATTTACTTTTACTCCTAATAATTCCATCTTCAAAATTAAATCCTCTTTGTTCAGAAAACTAATATGAGTAATAATTTCGTCTCCATCTGTAACATATGAATTTAATCGACCTCTTAATAAACAAAAGTATTTGAGTTTTTTTAATTTTGGTAGAAGATCATTTTTGTCGTAAGAGTCAAAAATTGTTTCAATATCTAATTTAGGAAATTTCAACATGTTTTTTGTTCGTAAATTATTAATTAAACTAAAATTTCAAATCTTTTCGTAGTCTCCCAAGCCCGAAGTGAGATTTTTTTCGAGCAGTGTATAACAGTTGTACAACCGAATAATTTAGATAAAAATGTTATCATAATAAATAGTTTGATTGCGTGTTTCATTTTTTTTAATTCAAGATAAAATTTTTATAATCATAAATATATTCAATTTGATTTTGAGTGTCCGAATCAAAACCAACAACAATTTCATTGTAGGCATATTCATGATTATTCTTTAAAATTTCTTTATGTAAATGTTCTGCAATCTCTTTTCCGATTTCAAATATTTTCTCTTCCTTAAATTCTGAGTTATGATTCATTCTTAGCACAACACTATAATAACTACATTTTCTGTCTACATCATTTATTAAAATATTGTCATTTATTGTTCTGTCAACTATGCAATTATATTTTTTGTTTAAAAAATAGAAATATTCTTTTTCTATTTTTGAGGGTTCAGGTTTTGATAGATTGCATCTGTCTCCACAACTACCTAAAGTTAAAATTAGATATAAGAATAATATTGTTTTTTTCATTTTATGGTGATTTAGTTTTAATTTCTGCTAACTAATAAAACACCTCCACAAAATAAGAAGTATACTTTCGAATGTTCAAAACACTTCCATCTTCAAAAATTAGATATTGACCTTTTATACCAACCAGTTTTCCTTCAATAGTTGGTGTTTTGTCAAAACTTAAGCTTTTCACTTTTGTAGGATAAGCAATTACGGGATAATTAATGTTAATTACGTTGTCATTTTCTGAGAAAAACTGAATTAAATCTTCAGGAAGTTGATCGTGTAGATTCCATTTTTCTTCCACAAGGTCAATTGAATCATCGACTTCATTTTTCAACATACGTTGCCAATTGGTTTTATCTGCAAAAAAAGATTTTAAAGCAACTTCTAAAATTCCTGCTTCGTAACGATTTGGGGTTTCAGCTAAGCGAATAGCCGAACTTGCTCCTTGGTCAATCCAGCGCGTAGGAACTTGCGTAATTCTCGTTACGCCAACTTTAACAATATCAGAAGCGGCTAAATAGACGATATGGGGAGTGTTGTGATTTCTTTCTTCCCATGCCGGATCTCTTCCTTCACCTAAATGTGCACGACAAAGTTCTGGTCGAATGGTACATTCTGTTGCTTCAGGGGCAGATTGAAAACAAGGGTAACAAAAACCTTCGCCAAAAGAATTTTTTGTTTTTTTACCACAAACGCTACAAAAGATATCCCCATTCCAAAATAAGCGAATTTCTTTATTCATTAAAGAATTCATGTCGATAACATCATCTCCCAAGACAAGCGAATATTTTACGTCATCTTGCAAATCGACTTTCATTTTAGAAATTGTACCAGCCATTGGGATTTTAAATTTTGGATTGTGTTCTCAATACAATAATAATTGAGCGAAGTATAGTAAACTGAGCGAAGTCGAAGTTTATTCTGGTAAGATCTCCATTTTTTCAGCAAAGTGATAGCAATAATCACGTAAATCTTCGCAAATATTTGTTTCACCAGTTGCTTTCTCAAAAGTATCAGCCAGTGTAACTAAAGTTTGATGAAAGAATTGTTTCATTTCTTCAACAGACATATCTTTAGTCCACAAGTCGATTTTCATTGTGTTTTTTTCATTTGGATCCCAAATCGAAAGTAAAAAAGCTGAAGCGGGAGACTTTTCAATTCCGCCATCAGAAGCGTTCCATTGCATTTGAATTGGTAAGTTGTTTTCATTTAATCCGACTTTGATTGAGATTTCGGATGTTTTTGTGATTTTATCTTCCATAATATATTAGTCTTCAATTTCGTATTCTTGTAAAATTTCGTTGTAAGGAATTTTCATTAATTGAGTCAATGTAATTTCTTTCTTTTCCATGTATTTTTGGATCATTCTCCAACCTATAAATTGCCCCAATCTATCTGGACCTTTTTCAGGTAAACCTATAGTGAAAGGACCGTCATTAAGAAAATTTGCCATTTCACGTTCATCATTTTTAAATATTTTTTTTTCGTCCACAAGGAATTTCCAAAGTGAATATTCGTTTTCCAAAGCCCATTGATAATCTTTTGCTGCGTAGCGAATGATTTGGTGTTTTTCTTTGTCTGGAAATGCGGCTTCTGTCAAATAAATGATTTTCCCCCATGTGATGATGCTTTCAGCTAAGTTTGATTTTTTTTCGGGGACATAATGTGTCATAATCCAAGAACAAAGGGCATCTCTTTCCAAAAATTGAATATCCATACCTTCTTTGATCCAATCATAAAAAGGCTCGTTCGGTAACTCTTGAATAACGTCTGTTTTATTTCCTAGATAACGTTCAATTCCAATTCCAATTTCATGATTTGTACTCCATGCATTTGCTCTAAAGAGAGAATTCATAAAGACAATTTTTGTTGGAATTTTTCCTTTTGGAAAATGAACTTTTAAATGTTTGAGCCCATTATTTATACTTTCTTCGTGTTTTTTGAAGCTTTTAAATTTTTCTCGAATACGCTTTTCTAAGCGTTGAATAAAAGGATCGGCTCTGAATTTTACTATGCTATTTACAAAAGCAGTATCTACCACGCGACCTATTTGTAAACAATAGCCAATTTGATAATCGTAAATATCAGGTATCCTCTTTTTGTAAATTTGATGGTTTTTAAGTATTTTTTCATTCTTGCAGTAGAAAATAATAGAGTCTAAATCAATGTATTGCGTATTAATTTGAACATTTGAAATGCTTACATCTAATTTATTTTCTTTACAGGAAAAAAGTAGAATTAACGAAATCGTAAAAGGTAAAATCTTTTTTATAGTCATTATTATTCTTAATATTGCATTCAAAATTAATCAATCGAATGGAATTTGATTATTACTATTAAAAAATAAGGAGATAAAAATGAAAAACATTGTATTAGGATTATTTACTATTGGCTTATTATCAAATGTTTCAGCGCAAGAAGCAGCAGATAAAAAAATACAAGCAGGATTGGTTTTTGGAGCAGGGATGAATATGTTGAAACCAGGGACGAAAATGTTTTCTAAAAATGGAGTAGGTAGCGATTTAACCATCGGTATGAATATGAATTACTCTTTTTCTCCTACAATTGCTTTAAATACAGGGATAGAGTTTGATTTTGAGTCAATTAAATACAAGTCAAATAGCACTTCATTGAATTATTATTTTAACGATACGGAGATTTTAACGAAAGCAAATTATATTAATTCGGATGGCGTTTATACTCCTACAGGAACATATTATCAAATTTCGGAAAGAAAAATGAAACCAATTTATTTAACAATACCAACGATGTTTGTTTTCAGGACAAAATTTATTGGATATTTCAGATATTTTGGAAAATTTGGTGTTCGCAATAGTTTTTTATTAAGCAATACGATTCAAGATCAAGGTTCAATATATGATGGAGTAAACAAAGTGTCTTCTCAAAATAAAGACATGCACTCATCTGCTCGTGATTTATCAATTTACAAAGGAGCGATTGGTGTTACAGGTGGTGCGGAATGGAATTTTTCAGGGACAACTTGTTTAGTAGCTGAAATTGGTTATTATTATGGTTTTGTTGATGTCAATAGAGGTAAATCTGTGATCGGTGATGCAGAAAAAAACATGACTACATTTACATCCTATAATACTTCAGCTGTACCATCAGGTTTTACAGCATTACCATTCAAACAAAATCAAATTTTATTTAAATTATCTATTTTGTTTTAAAAAATATATTCTATTTTGAATTTCCAAAAAGTATCAGACTATATTGTAAATTGGCTATCGGATTATTTAAAACTTGCTAATAGTGAGGGTTTTATAATTGGAATATCGGGAGGAGTTGATTCTGCATTAACTTCGGTATTGTGCGCCAAAACAGGGCATAAAGTTTTAGTGATGACAATGCCAATTCGTCAAACAATCGCTGAATATGACAGAGCTGTTGAACATATAGATTTTTTAGTGAAAAATTATGCGAATGTTCAATCACTTGAGATTAATTTGACAGATTCTTTTGAATCACTTGAAAAAATATTCCCAAATTCAACGGTTCAAAATGCCTTAGCGATGGCGAATACTCGTTCAAGACTTCGAATGTTGACACTTTATGCGGTTGGTCAGGCGAATAAATGTCTTGTTGTTGGCACAGGGAATAAAATTGAAGATTTTGGGGTTGGATTTTTTACAAAATACGGTGACGGGGGAGTAGATATTAGTCCAATAGCTGATTTGACAAAAACAGATGTTTGGGCATTGGCAAGTTTCAATAATGTAATCGATTCCATTATAACAGCAAAACCAACAGACGGATTATGGGACGATGGAAAAAGCGATGAAGATATTATCGGAGCATCCTATCCCGAATTAGAATGGGCGATGGAGTTTAATGGAAGAGAAGAGAATTTAACTGATCGTGAAAATGTAGTGTTAAGTATTTATAGAAAGTTAAATCAAATTAACCAACATAAAATGAATGCTATCCCAGTTTGTAAAATACCTCAAGAATTAAAATAATTTATTATTTTTACTATTTAATAAATCCATTCATAATGAAAATCAATATACTAATCTTAAATATTTTTTTAGTTGTAAGTATTGTTAATGTTTGCGCTCAGCAAGATTTTAATAATTTTAAAACATTGAAGTCAGTAGGTCCAATTCCGAATGATTTTTCTGCGTTGACTTATGAGAAAATAGATGAAGATTTAAAAAAAACGAAAGGGAATCTTACTTATGGTCAAGAGAAAATATTTTTACAAGGAATTCATTACGGGATAGATGATATTTTACATTCAGGAATGGTTGTTTATGGTGATGAAATTTCAGAATATATTCAATTAATAGCAAACAAATTATTAGAGAGTAATTCTAAGTTAAAGTCAGAATTACGATTTTATACCTTGAAATCAAATGAATCAAATGCATTTTCAACTGATCAAGGAATGATTTTCGTGACCACAGGACTCATATCTCAATTAACAAATGAAGCGCAATTAGCCTTTGTGTTAGCACATGAAATCTCACATTATACAGAAAAACATGTTGTTGAAACTTTTGAATATCATACTAAAAATAAACGTTCAACAAACATTAGAGGGTTGAGTATTTATTCAAAGGAAAAAGAATTTGAGGCTGATCGTTTAGGATTAGAACTTTATAATAAAGCAGGTTATTCAAAAGAAGAGTTGTTACCTTCGTTTGATGTTTTAATGTATTCTTATTTGCCATTTGATGAAGTTGAATTGCCAAAATCATATTTCGAGTCAGCATATTTATTTGTTCCTGAAAGTTTATTTCCAAATAAAAAGTATGAAATAAAAGCAGTTGAAGATTACGATGATAGTAGGAGTTCTCATCCGAATATAAAGAAAAGAAAAGAGCAAATTGAGAATGAAATAGATAAGTTTACGAATTGGGAAGATAATATTTTCTTTTTTTCTCAATCCAAATTTGAATACATACGAAATATTTGCCGATTTGAAAGTGTAAGAACGGATATTTTAGATGCAAATTATGCTGATGCAATTTATTCTATTTTTTTACTTGAAAAAGAATATCCAAAATCAATTTATTTAAAGAGAATGAAAGCCCAAACATGGTTAGGTTTGGCACAATATAAAAAGAATGGAAATATTAATGAAACAGTTAATAAAAATTCTGATTTGGAAGGTGAGATAGCAGCAGTTCACTTTTTTATCAAAAAATTATCTAAAGATGGTTTGTTGACAATTGCTTTAAGACAAATATATGATTTAAAGAAAGAATCTCCTGAAGATAAGCAATTATTGGCTATTTATGATTATATGCTTAAAGAACTTTCAGATTTGAAGTCGTTTAAATTAGAAAGTTTTTCTAAAAAAACATTTAATGAAGCAGCACATGATTTTATTGAGAAAAAAAACAGTGTAGCAGTTTTAGATACAGCGTCCAATAAAAAAACATCGTCGAAATACGATAAAATCAAAAGTAAGAAAAGTGCTGAAAATCCAGATAATTTTGACTCTACTAAATTTTATTTATATGGGATTTCTGATTTAATTAATGACTCATTATTTATTAAAGAATATAAAAGTCATAAGTCAATTAGTTTAGAAGAAGAGAAATTAAAAGAAGATTTTGACAAGCTATCTTATAAAGAACAAAAAGCTAAATTGAAATTAGAAGAAGAAGAAAAATTAAAATTAAACGCGAAGGAATTAATTGTAGTTGAACCTATGGTTTTTAGCTATAAAAAAGGTGAAATAGATTTATTAAAGTCTGAAAAACTCAAACATAATTTTTCTCAAATTATTGAAGAATCAGCCACTGAAGCAGGCGTGAAAGTCTATTCAATTGATAGAGATCATTTGGCTGTAAAAGGAACAGAGGTGTATAACGAAAGAAGTGTGTTATTTAGTTTTATGCAACAAGTTTCACGGGAAGATAATTTCAATATTTTCCCAGTAGATTATGAATATTTACAAGAAATCAAAACAAATTATGGTACTCAACGTGTTATGTTTACTTGGGTTGAATCAGAATATGATGCAAATATTGATTTTTTCAGTATGTATTTAGCGACCATTTTTTATCCTAGTTTACCAATTTATTTGCCGATGAAATTAATGTCTGGCCATTCAACAGAAATAAATTTAATTATTCTAGATGTTGAAAAAGGAAAGATTGAAGTAGGTTCAAATTATTACATTAAAGATACTCCTAAGAAATACCATTTAGGAGCTCACATGTTCAATTTATTCAAAAAAATAGGGTCTTCTAAATCAGTAAATTAATTCAAAAAAATGAAACAGAAATTACAGCTATTATTTTTATATTTAATGATAACAAATGGAATCTTTTCACAAGATAATAGAGGTTATTACGATTCTAAATTCTACGCAACCGTTATTACGGTAGGGAATATGCCTTTGCTATACAATCTTATAGCAAAAAGTGAGAGTACAAAAATGGATTTATTAAATTATGGATTTAGGATTTCAGGGGGATATATTTTGAAGCGTAATATTGGTTTATGCTTAGAATTAGGTCTTGACTATGGTAATTTTAAAAATCAAACGATTCATAGTTACAATAATTCCTCATATTACAACACTTATACCATTTATGATAATTTAAAAACTCAAACTTTAAGCATCATGCCTAAAATTGAATTTACAAATGCAAATGGTTTGTTGCCTTTGGGATTAACGCATCAACTTGGGTTTGGATTTAGTGAAACATCTATTATTCCTGGAGTGTATTCTGCTATTTCAAATGTAAAAGATTCTACTTTGTATAGCGATGGATATTATACCTATTATAATTATTCATATCATTTAGTAAAAAGTGAAAATAAAATGGAGAAAACCCCAGAGAATATTATTCACACTAAAACTATAATGTATGCCTTAAATTTAAGAAAGGCAATTACGAAAAAAATAATGATTTCGTATGGATTTAGATATACGTTGAATTTTTCTAAATATAATATTAATGCGATACCTCAAGGAAAAACTTATAACGATGTGTATTTTAGTGGATCCATTCCTGAGATTATTAAAAAGCGAAGTTTTTATAATTTTATAAATTTTAATATAGGATTAACTTATGTGTTTTGTAAGTGATATTTGAATTAAAGAAAAAGGGGGTAAATAAAAGTTTATTTGTGATTGAAAAAAACTTTATTCTGAGGCTAACAAACTCACTCTTTTTGAGATAATTTATCATCCTAACACACACACATTCAATCATTGTAAGTGAATGAAATGATTGTATTTAATTAGTTAAATTATTGTAAAACAAATTCGTTGTTACTCTATTTTGAACAATTAGAAGTTCCTAGAAGCTATTTAAACAAGCGTTACAAACTGAACAGTATTTTCTCATTGAAGTTCTTGCTACTGGTCAATGATTTCCAGAATTAGGTGGTCAACATGACCGGAATCTCGAGGCATAAATATCCAACAGCTACCGAAAAATACAAGCAAACACACCTCGAAGAATTGAAAAATCAGGTCTTAAAATTTCATCCGCTTCAATAAATCAGCATCATTTTTTTCTTTACTCATACTGTTTTTTTTTTTTTTCAATTGAATTCGTGAGAAAAGTTCATTAGACTAAATTTTCAATTGAAAGAAAAAAAACTCTACTTTTAGACTTCTGAAATGGGTTGCTTACGGCTAAATATCGAAAATCCTGTATTGTTGAGAGTTCTCAACGGTAGAAAATCGACAAATCCAAAAAGTAGTGAACGGTCTTACTGGTTCGGTTACAACGGCATGGAAAAAGACCCCGAAATTAAAGGAGAAGGAAACAGCTATACAACCGAGTTTAGGCAGTATGACCCGAGGTTGGGGAGATGGTTGTCTTTGGATCCGTTGATGTCCCAATTTCCGTGGATGAGTCCGTATGTGGCGTTTGATAATAATCCTATTTTCTTTGTTGATCCATTAGGGTTAGCAGCTGAGGGAGGAGATGATCCCAAAACCCATGAATTAAAGAAAGGTGAGAATTTGAGTATTCTCGCTAAAAAATATAATGTCTCAATAGAGCAATTACAAACTTGGAATCCAGGGACAAAAGGAAGAGAAACTAAACTTCAAATAGGTGAAAAGATAATTGTTTCAGATCCTTCAAGTAGTGGTTCTGGTACTGCTGAAACCAAACAAGCTGAGGACTTATGGACTAAAGAAGAATATGAAGAGCGTTTAGAAAATCCTGCAATTAATACAATGGCTATTGGAATTTCAACAGCTGCAAATTCAGAGTGGGGCGGAGTTGGAGCAACAATGGACACAGATATGTCCGAAGAAGAAAAGCAAGATGTATTCAAAGAAGATGGATTAAAAACCGTGTGCATTTTGTTGATGGAATTTCATCAAGGAATAGGACATCGAACACGTGTTTTCCATGAAAGTGAAGGCGATAAAATTACAGAAGATGTTAAATGGTCAGCACAAACGTATTTGGCTCTTGAATACTTGGAAAAAAAATGGATGGAAGGTAAAGTTCAATTGGGACAGTCTGTACCTTTCAAATCTGAAACTAGTCCTGGACAAGTAGGCATAGGAACTTCGATTTGGGCACACGGAAATCAATTCTTTCATAATAGAACTTCTTTTTATTTAGGGGGAATGGAATACACTATGTGGATTTATCAAGGTATGATTGTATTCAAAGTTGTGAATGATTTTACAATATCTTCAGGAGTGACTAAGGATGATGGTAAGTCTAACCTAATACGTGTGATAGGTGAAACTTGCCCACTAGGTAATACAAAACAAGTATTCTGGTTTACACATTCCTTACCTACAGGTCCACCTATAAGATAAATCTACAAGAAATGAATTTAAAATATTTAATATCAATTGTAATATTTACATCTATAATAAGCGTAATTATACTATTCTTTGGAAGTATGTTTTTGCCTATGTATGTAAGAGATTCTGTTGATGGTTCAACGAGTATTAAAAAAAAGATAACTGAATCTTACTATTATTACAGTAGTAACGGAATAGTTGAGGGAGATGAACAAGGGGGGATTACAATATTTGACAAAGAGGTTGACAGCATAGGATTTGACAATAAAAATATAATAGTGTATTCAAAAAATGAAAATAAATATACGACAATTAGATTATCAAATAGTAAAATAGATTCTATCACAATTAACGTTCGCTTTAAAGATTATAATTCAATTAAATTAGTTGATTTATCTTCTTTTTTAGAAAACACAAAATAAAAGTTGATTAACGTAACAAAACCGGTAAGCGGATTGTTGAATAATTAAAGTTTTAAGATTTAAAAATATTAGAAGGAGCCTAAAAAACTTCCTCTTTTTGTTTACCGTAAATTGTATCCACCTGGGAAATGTATAAGAATGTAGCATTTCGATAAATTTACCAAAATAGCATAGATGTTAAAAGACGAAATATTTAGAAATAAAAGTATTTAATAATGAAATGGTATTAGAATTTTCATGCGGTATTTTTTAAAATTAAAACAGGGTTTAAAGGTCATCGTTAACGCTCCAAAATCAAAAAGTTATTAACAATTACATTTTCTTATAAATCCCTTTATTCATAAGTCTTTCAGCTTGTTTTGAGTTGTTTTCCCGTTTTGCCCATTTCCCTCATAAATACAGGTGTTTAAGGGGTGGTTTAAGGTTTGAAAAAGAAGAAAAGAAAGAAGCCCAAAAAGTACTAATAACCTTGAAAAGCTATTAAAACAAATTTGTCACCGCAACCGCCGTAGCTAGTTGCGAAACAAACTACACAGAAAGATAAAATAACCGCCATAGCGGTAAAGGTGAAGTTTTCCGACTGGTCGGAAACACCCCCCAAAAAAAAGCCCCCTTTGATAAAAACCTGCTTTTCGTCCAAAAAGCAAAAGGAAATAAAGACCGCTATATCCCAATGAGTGAAACAGTAACCCAAAGAATGAAATTGTTTATTTATCAATACCGCAAATCGTTTAAAGTAAACCACAAAAGAGCCTTTCCGCTTACCTTACATACATTGGCGTATTACGCTAAACTACTTTTCCAAAACAGCGGACTAGAATATGAAACAGGAACAGGACTACACACTTTGCGCCACAGTATAGCAACTCACTTACTAGAAAACGGCATGAGTATAGAACAAATCGCCAAGTTTTTAGGACATTCCAGTTTAGAATCAACACAAGTCTACACCCATTTAATGAATGAAAATGAATAGTAAAGAAAGAACTTATTTTATCCGAAAAAGAGCAGAAACCAGCAAAGCTAGCACCGTAGGTAAACCGCTACAAACAACAACTACAAACTACGACAGTTTTAAATCTTATTTGCAATCCAAAAATATATGGTTAACCACAATAGAACAATATACAGACCGAGTTGAAAAGGTTGCTAAGTGGTTACAGGAGAACAAAGGAAAAGATATAGAACAAGCCGAAAAGAAAGATATTTTAGACTATCTGCAATACATTCAAGAAACCTTAAATTATACGGCTCGTTCTCGACAACAAGTTGTCGGAATCTTGAAACATTACTATACTTTTTTGTATCAAAACGGACAAATAGCCAACAATCCAATTTTATTAATCAAACTGCGTGGAACTAAACAAAGGATAATAAACAAAATTTTGTCTATGGAAGAAATGAACGAACTTTTAGACACTTATTACACTTTAAAAGTACAACACGCAAAACAAGGTGGAACAGATAAGTTAGGACGTTTTCAAATCAATAAACACGTACACCAACGAAATTATTTAATACTCTCACTTTGTATTTATCAAGGGTTAAACCTTTCCGAATGGAAAAATCTAACACTTGACGACATCAATTTACAACAGGCAACAATAAAAGTACAGGCAAAGCGCAAAAGCAACGCCCGTACTTTGTCATTACACGCAATGCAAATAGGTATATTGTACGAATACTTACACAATACACGCCACCAGTTCAAAAATGATAACGAGTTACTTATTAACTCAAACCCAGAAGTTCAAAAACTGGCTTTAGACATTAAAAAGATATACCCGAAGTTTACAGATTATAAACAACTCCGTGCTTCAATTATTACTTACTGGATACAAACCGAAGGACTACGCAAAGCGCAGTACAAAGCAGGACACCGCTACATAAGTAGCACAGAAGAATATCTTTGGGGCGACCTTGAAAGCCTTAAAAACGACATAAATACTTTTCATCCGCTTTAAATAATCATTTACGTTTTTAAAATCCTTTCTCGCTTCGGCTTGAAAGGATTTTTTTATGCAAAAAATGTAACGTTCACTTATAAATTTCGTTAACTTCGTATCTTTCAATACTTGACAAAATAGAATACATTGGGTTGTTTACGGCTTACATATCACAATAATACTGACTTACAAATAGTAAAGGGGTCTAAGACCCTGACGTTAGAAAAAAGTGATAAAAGTGTGTGTAACTCTCAAGTCTTTGGAATGGAAATGCCGGGGAAGGTAAGTAATTCAGGATCATATAAATACGGATTTTCTGGAATGGAAATGGACAACGAAATTTCAGGGAATGGAAACAGTTATACAACGGAGTTTAGACAGTATGACCCGAGGTTAGGGCGATGGAAATCTTTGGATAATTATATGATGTTTTTTCCTTCAGAAAGTCCATATTTATATGCTGGTAATAATCCTATACAATATATTGATATTAGTGGAAATTACAGATTACCTGCGAATATAGATGAGTCAGATTATCCTGAATTAGTTAAAGTTTTATTAGCTTATGATGCAATAGTTAAGGATAAATCAGATGCTGATATTCTCTCTAATCCAATTGTTCAGTCAATGATAGAATGGGGACATTTTGATAAAGAAGACCCTGATTTAGCGAAAAAAATACGTGAAATTTTTAGTTATGGTTCTGGTCCAATAATTATACCCAAAAAACCTATTGGGACAATGTTCAAGGCAATGGGATATACAAAAACTAAAAAAGCATTATTGTCAGTTAAAAAAGGAGAGAATTATAATGAATTCTACATCAACAATACCTTAATAAAAATAATGGAAGGTAAAAAATTGGGCATATTGGATAAAATATTTTTCTTAATTAATCCAATCACAGCAAAGAGTTTTAAAAACCAACCTAAAAGGGCTATGTTATCTGTTTTTTTTACTATAGGTCATGAAGATGCACATTTAGAATCAGCAAAAAATCAAGTTGATGAACATAATGATAAAAGTAAAAAAGAGTATGGTGCAGAATTTGAAAAGGCAGCCTTTCCTGATGGGTGGAAAATGGTTGATGGAGAAATAAAAAGATTTTTTAGGGGCGCAATGTCTAATTTTGATAGCTACATACCAAAACAAATACAAGATGGTGTTGGATTGCCAGATAATTACGATGTAAGACCACCAACAGAAAATGAAGTTGAACAAGAAAAATCAAGAGTGTAGCAACCATGAATTCAATCTTTTGTATCTATCGATATTGTTTCGTACTCGTATTGTTCTATTTTTTAATGGGATGTAGTAATACAGGATGTTACAATTTAATTGAAAGCAATAAATATTCATATACAGTTTTTAAATATCATATCTCAGAAAGACAAAATAAAACCCATTGTATAATGTTTAATATAAACATTAAAAAGGATGATTTAACAATTAATGATTCAAAGATTATTATTTCTGAACTAGATGGATATGCCATTGACACATTCACGATGACAAGCAAGAAAATAAAATATGATTTAAAAAAACAAAAGATTAAGATTTGGTTCAAATACAAGATGTATAAAGAAAAGGTATACACAAGAAAGGTGGTTGTTCCTTACCCAATAAATGACACTATTACAACATTTAAAGGAACTTCCTCTATAGACTTTCATCCAAGAATTAGATATTAAGTCAAAAAATTAATTCCAAAAACTAAAAGACAATGAATAAAGCAGAATTAATAAGTGCAATAGCCGACAAAACAGGCAAGCAACAAAAGGAAGTAAAAGCGTTTTTAGAAGCGTTTGAAAGTACAGTAAAAGAAACGTTGAGCAAAGGCGATAAAATTACTTTAATAGGCTTCGGAACGTTTGATGTTCAGAATGTTCCTGCACGAACAGGCAGAAACCCACAAACGGGAGCGGTTTTACAGATAAAAGCTAAGAAAAAACCGAGATTTAAAGCAGGTGCAGAGTTATCGGCAACGGTAAACTAACAAAAAAGATATAAAAGAAAAATAAAGAAGCTTCCGTCAACTGACGGAGGCTTTCTTTTTGTCCGAAATCGTCTAAAATGGTCGTTCCAGTCCGTTAAATCCTAAAAACTTATCAACAATTACAAAAAATGCTAAACCTCTTTGTTTATAAGGTTTTCAGCTTGTTTTGTGTAGATTTTTCTTTCTCACCATTCCCCTCATAAATACAGGTGTTTAAGGGGTTAATAGAGA
>JACOTM010000112.1 GCA_016178305.1 Flavobacteriia bacterium
ACGAATGCTATAGCCGAAAGTGTTAATGCTAAAATTAAAGATGCTATTAGACAAAATAAAGGATCAAGAGATTTGGACTTTTTTCATTATAGGATTGCAATAATTATTTAAGCTCAGCACCTCAAAATAATTTTAACCCAAATTTCAAACACCCCTCTTTAATTCATTTAAAATATTGTAATTTTACTATTTAATAATTTAATAAAAATGAAACGAGTTGTAGTTGGACTTTCAGGTGGCGTTGATTCAAGTGTTGCAGCATTTTTACTTCAAGAACAAGGATACGAAGTAATCGGTATGTTTATGCGTAATTGGCATGATGAATCTGTCACCCTATCTGATGAATGTCCATGGATAGATGATTCTAACGATGCACTCCTAATTGCAAACCAATTAAACATACCTTTTCAAGTAATTGATTTAAGTAAAGAATATAAAGACAAAATCGTTGATTACATGTTTAATGAATACGAAGCTGGAAGAACACCAAACCCAGACGTGCTCTGTAATCGTGAAATAAAATTCGATGTATTTTTAAAAGCAGCATTAAATCTTGGCGCCGACTATGTTGCTACGGGACATTATTGTAGAAGAATTGAACACGAAGACGGTTCCGTTGGTTTACTTTCAGGCATAGATAACACGAAAGATCAATCTTATTTTCTTTGTCAATTAAACCAAGAACAATTGCAAAAATCACTATTCCCAATCGGCGAATTACTCAAAACCGAAGTAAGGGAAATCGCAAAAAAAATAGGACTAATCACTGCTGATAAAAAAGATTCACAAGGACTATGTTTTGTTGGAAAAATAAGCCTACCACAATTCTTACAACAAAAACTAAAAATAAAGAAGGGAGAGGTAATCGAAATTCCTGCTACCGAAGAACAATTCATTCAATACAAAAACATCACCCCAATTATCGAAAATGTAGAACTGCTTGCACACCCCTTTTATTATACAAAAAACATGGGAAAACATGTTGCTACACACCAAGGCGCGCATTTTTACACAATTGGTCAAAGAAAAGGGTTGCAAATTGGCGGCAGACCACTACCGTCTTTCGTTATTGGTATTGACACAGTAAACAACCTGGTTTTCTCTGGACAAACAGACGAACATCCAGGACTAAATAAATATGCATTACTAATTAAAAATGAAGATATTCACTATATTCAATTAAAGAAAAAATTAAAAGAAAACTCACCCGAAAATTATTTCATAAGAATTAGATATAGACAAGCCTTGCAAAAAGCTACTTTAATCAAAAAAAAGGAGGGAATATATATACTTTTTGAAAAAATGCAAAGAGGAATAACTCCTGGACAATTTGCTGCTTGGTACCAAAATGATGAATTAATAGGATCTGGAGTAATTTGTTATTAAAATCATCAATAAACACCCTTACCCCTTCTTTTTCATTATTAATTTACTGAAAATCTGTAAAGACAAAGCATGTTTTCTTAATAACCTCAGAGTTCGATTAATATTTTAGCCTGTGAAAAGAAACTAAATCAAGAAGACACAACAAATTTATTTATTTGAATATTCCGTAAATGATAAATCAGTATAAAAAACAATAATTTTCTCAATTTTTTTCATTGTTGAGTCCAGCGCAACCTCTTTATGTAACTTATTTTCAAAAGTAGAATCCATAGTATCATCAATCAAATTCAAGTTATCCGAATTAATTTCTTTAGAAACTTCTCCTGTAATTAACCAACCAGCATTAACACGTGGATACTTTTTCAAAGTTTTTTCTAAAAAATCTAAGCTTGGCTTATTTCTCCCATTCAAAACATGACTCACATTAGATCTCTGAACGCCAATTGAGTCAGCAAAATTAGAAGCTGAAATACGATGCATTTTCAACACCATTAACAATCTATTTTGAATCGACATTATGTAGCATATTTAGTTCACAAATATAAACAAATATTTACACATTTACACCCATTTATTTATTCACAAATGTAAATACATAAAAAAAAGGAGTTATAAACTCCTTCTATCAAACTAAATATCAAACAATTAATTTGCTAATACATTATAAAATATCGGTGTACTTTTTTGATTTTTGATTGAATCACATTTAGAAATCATATCCATAAGTTCAGCAACTTCAAAAACATTTAAATTACTTTGAATACCAAGTTCCTTGTGTCTATTTAACTTATAATAAGCTAGTTTAATTGAATTGTTTATCATGTTATTTTGTATAAAGTTCATATCGTTAAATTTTACTATACATCCTCTTTAACGGTATGAACTGATTTTTGGTTACATTTTATATACATTTTTTTTATATTGTAACACAAACAACACCAGAACAACTATTAAACACAAAACAAATCGTTGTAAATCAACTATTTAATAAAAACATATTCAAATCAAAATATCTCAATAAATCTACCCTAAGTTCATTACTTTGAAAAAAAAGCTATATTTAAAAAAAAAATATGAACACTAAAAAAAATGAAAAAAACATTACTTTTAATTTTCCTTATAAAATTTCAACTACTTTTTGCTCAAGACACAAATGAACGAATCAAATACTCAGATGTTAATTTCGATATACAAATTGATGCAAACATAAACCTGGATGAAACTGAAGAATTGTTTCTATCAATTCATAATGATTCGTTAGAAATTTATCATGAATCTATTAATTTTTCAGACTACATTAAAATTAACAACTTAAAAGCTGGAAATTATTCGTTTTCTATTTATTCTTTAGATTCTATTCAAAATCGATTTCATTACTTTAACAAAGATTTTAATTTAGAAAAATTTCAATCAAAAACCATTAAAATAGATTTATCATATTATGAATCAAATATTGAAATAGATTCTTTAACCTTAGGATACTTAACTGATGAAATAACTGAATTTCAAATTAGTTTATCTATCAATCATAAAAACTGGTTTGATTTAAAATCACAAATTAACACAAATTGGAATGTTAATTTTACAGGATACAATTGGATTCCTTTAACAAAACATATTGGAATTTTAGCCGGTGGCGGTTTTGGACTTGGTCAATATTATTTTAAAAAAAATTACTCTTCATTTGAAGAAAATTCAAAAAGTAAATTATACGAAAATTATACCTACGCTTCATTGAATATGGATTTAAAATTTAGACTAACTTTCGGTAATCAAAAAGAAATTAATTACAACTACCCCAAATTCAAACTTGATTTCGGAATCCTTTACAACATTCCATTATACTTCAGAGATGTTGCACGATTTGAAAACAATATTCGCTTTACAAATGGAAACCTACACCAATTCACCGATTTTCGATCTTATATTAATATTGGATTTTCAACAATGCAACTTTTTCTTGAATATCGTATTTTTGACTTCGTTTTAGGAAATTATATAGAATTACCAAAGTTTAATGCAGGAATAAAATTAATCTTCACTGAGTAACTCCTAAATTTATTATGATTTCAATATTTTAAGTCTTTTCCTCTCAAAACGCGTTAAGTTTTTAAGAAATAAAGATCTATTATTACTGAAAATCTTGCCTTTTTTGAATAAAAAAATCCAATAAAATCTTTTTATCAAATAATTTTAGATAGTTACTGAATAACATGAATATCTTTTCACATTTTCTAAATTACATCTAAACCAGAATTATAAATCTTCACAAACTTTAAAGTAATATTTTTTTTTTAACAAATAAATTAATAAACGTTAATCTATAAAACATTCTATTAAAATTCAAACTTATTTTAACTAATATCACTATCTTTGAATACAAATTAATAACAATGAAAAATACAGCATTAGTAAATAAACACATAGCTTTAGGTGCAAAAATGGTTCCTTTCGCAGGGTATAATATGCCTGTTCAATACGAAGGAGTAAACGCAGAACATGAAACAGTTAGAAATTCAGTTGGTGTATTTGATGTTTCTCACATGGGTGAATTCGTATTAAGAGGACCAAAAGCATTGGAATTAATTCAAAAATTTGCTTCTAATGATGTTTCTGTAATCGCAGATGGAAAAGCACAATATTCTTGTATGCCCAATGGAAAAGGTGGAATTGTAGATGATTTAATTATTTACAGAGTTAATTCAGAAGAATTTTTCATTGTCGTTAACGCTTCAAATATTGAAAAAGATTGGAATTGGATTTCATCATTAAATAATTTAGGTGTTGAAATGGAAAACCTGTCAGATCATTATTCTTTATTAGCAATACAAGGTCCAAAAGCCGCTGAAGCAATGCAATCATTAACCAATGTTAATTTACAAAACATGGTATATTATACATTTCAATACGGAACATTTGCTGGAATTGAAAATGTAATGATTTCTTCAACAGGCTATACTGGATCTGGAGGTTTTGAAATTTATGTTAAAAACGAAGATGTAAACCAAGTTTGGGATAAAGTTTTTGAAGCAGGAGCTTCTTTTGGTATTAAACCTATTGGTTTGGCTGCAAGAGATACTTTACGTTTAGAAATGGGATTTTGTTTATACGGAAATGATATTGATGATACAACTTCCCCGATAGAAGCTGGATTAGGGTGGATTACAAAATTCACGAAAGAATTTACAGATGCTGAATTATTGAAAAAACAAAAGGAAAATGGTGTTTCAAGAAAATTAGTAGCTTTTGAAATGATAGATAGAGGTATTCCTCGTCATGATTATTTAATCAAAAATGCAGGTGGCGAAACTATCGGCAAAGTAACTTCTGGAACAATGTCACCCTCTATGAAAGTTGGTATCGGCTTGGGTTATGTTACTGTTGACAATGCTGCTTTAGATTCTGAAATATTTATCGATATTCGTGATAAAGGAATTAAAGCTAAAGTTGTAAAATTACCTTTTTACAAAAAATAATAAAATAGAATATAATTTCAAACCTTGGCATTTAATTGTCAAGGTTTTTTTATGCTCAATCCTTTTTAAGTAGAAATAGATATTGCCAATCTGCCTATTATCAACTTTTATTTACCCAATCCTAATATTTCCATGAAAGATATTGTTTTAACAAATGAAGAAGAATCTTTATTAAATGAAATTCTAGAACGTGAAAAAAAACAATAATTAATTTAATTCTAGATATATTTCTTTAAAATATGCTGTAGCCTTTAATAATCTTGAACCATACCATGAAAACATTTCCCCATCAACTAGAATAATTTTAGATTTAGGATAAATTAAATTTAACTCATCTATATGTTTTTCTTTAAATGGATAAGGTTCCGAACTTAAAAAAATATAATTTGGAGATTTTTTTGAATTCATAACAATTTCAGGATAGCGATCTTCATGAGTGAAATTCGAAAATCCACATTCTGATAAAATAGAATCGATAAAAGTATTTTTACCAGCCGATAAATAAGGATTTCTCCATATCAAATACAAAACAGATGGTGATTCGCCGCTAAATCTTTCAAAATTTTCTGATTTAAATTGCGCAAATGAATCTTTTATTTGAGCCGATATTTCCAACGCTTTCACCGTTTTCCCTACTAATTCCCCAACTTTTTCAATCATTTCAATTGCATCCGAAAGGGAACAAATATCACTCATCCAAGTAGGTACATGTGACTTTAAATTTTCTATATTCTCCTTTTCGTTTTCTTCTTTATTTCCAATCAATAAATCTGGTTGTAAACTTAAAACTTTTTCTAGCGAAATGTTTTTCGTTCCACCCACTCTATTTTTAGTCCGAAACCATTCTTTAGGATGGATGCAAAATTTGGTTATTCCAACAACTTCTTCTTCTAATCCTAAATCGTAAAGTAATTCAGTCTGCGATGGTACTAATGAAACAATCCGTCTTGGTGGAGCACTAAGACGGATTGTATGATTCATTTGATCTTTATATTCTTTCATTTAAGAAAGTGAAGAAATAATATCGTAACGTGTAATAATGTGATGTTTACCATTCTCCATTTCAACTAATACTGCATGTGTATTTTTATTGATTAATTTCGAAACTTCTTCTACTGAAGTTGAAGTTTTCACAATCGGAAAAGGCTCTTGCATCACACTTGAAATTGGTGAATCTTTCAATTCTGGATTATCTATTAACAATTGAAACAAATGACTATCATCCAATGAACCTGCGAATTTATTATCTTTCATTACTGGAATTTGAGAAATACCAAATTTTCTCATTTTTGCAATCGCATGTGACAACAACTCTTCAGCGTATAATGAAACTAATGGTTCATCTCTATGGCTAGCGATTAAGTCTCCAGCTGTTTTAACTTCTTCATCTAAGAAACCTCTTTCACGCATCCAATCATCATTGAAAATTTTACCAACATAACGGCTTCCATGGTCATGAAAAATAACAACAACTAAATCTCCTTCTTTGAATTGATCTTTTAATTGTAAAATCCCACCAATAGCAGATCCAGCAGAATTTCCAACAAAAATCCCTTCTTCTCTTGCTAACTTTCGAGTTAGTACGGCAGCATCTTTATCTGTTACTTTTTCAAATTGATCAATCACATCAAAATCAACGTTTGCTGGAAGAATATCTTCTCCAATACCTTCAGTTATGTATGGATAAATTTCATTTTCATCAAAAATCCCAGTTTCTTTATATTTTTTGAAAACAGAACCATACGTATCAATTCCGACAATTTTAATATTTGGATTTTTTTCTTTCAAATATTTACCTGTTCCCGAAATTGTTCCACCCGTACCAACACCAACAACTAAATGTGTTATTTTACCATCTGTTTGTTCCCAAATTTCAGGCCCTGTTTGTTCGTAATGAGCTTGTCTGTTTGATAAATTATCATATTGATTAACATACCAAGAATTCGGAATTTCAGCAGCCAATCTTCTTGAAACAGAATAATAAGAACGTGGATCGGTTGGTTCAACAGCAGTTGGACAGACAACAACTTCAGCACCTACAGCTCTTAAAATATCCATTTTTTCTTTCGACTGTTTATCATTTAAAACACAAATTAATTTGTATCCTTTAATAATTGCTGCTAAAGCTAATCCCATCCCAGTATTTCCGGATGTTCCTTCAATAATTGTTCCTCCTGGCTTTAAAACTCCTGATTTTTCAGCATCTTCCACCATTTTTACAGCCATTCTATCTTTAATAGAATTTCCAGGATTCGTTGTTTCAACTTTAGCTAAAATAGTTGCTTTAACTTCACTTGTTATTTTATTTAATCTTACTAAAGGTGTATTCCCTATAGTTTCAAGGATGTTGTTGTAAATTTTCATTTGTTGTTAATAGTAGTAATTTGTTTGTTTCTTATTTTACAAGTTTATCTAATTCAATATGTAAACCTAAACCTCTTAAAGCTTGACCTTGTGCAATTATTTTACCTTCTTGATCAATCAGAACTCCAAATGGAATTGAATTAGCGCCATAAGCTCTAGCAGCAATACCTTCTTTATCCCAACCATGATGAGACCATGTTAACTTATCATCTTCAATAGCTTTTTTCCAAGGTTCTTCTTGACGATCCAAAGAAACACTAAAGATTTCAAAACCTTTTGCATTTTTAAATTTTTTCTTATTGTATTTTGCATACGCCTCAACAACATTTGGATTCTCTCTTCTACATGGTCCACACCAAGATGCCCAAAAATCTATTAAAACAATTTTACCTTTTAATTCCGATAATTTTATTTTTTTACCTTGTGGATTGATTAATTCTATTTCTGGTGCTATTGAACCATTTGAAGGGCTTACCAAAAATGCAAAACTTGATAATAGAATAAATGCTGCTAATAATTTCATAGTTATTTTTTTCTTTGATTTAATCCAAAATAATGCCAAGAAAAATTAATTAATTCTACGAATATCAGCACCTAAATTTCTTAAACGAATATCAATATCCTGATACCCCCTATCGATTTGTTCAATATTGTGAATCGTACTTTTCCCTTTTGCTGATAACGCTGCAATTAACAATGAAACTCCTGCACGAATATCGGGTGAAGTCATTGAAATTCCTTTCAAAGTATGTTCATTATTTAATCCTATAACTGTTGCTCTATGCGGATCACACAAAATAATTTGTGCTCCCATGTCTATTAATTTATCAACGAAAAACAAACGTGATTCAAACATTTTTTGATGAATTAACACACTACCTTTTGCTTGAGTTGCAACTACTAAAACAATTGATAATAAATCAGGCGTAAATCCTGGCCATGGTGCATCAGCAATTGTCAAGATTGAACCATCAATAAAAGTATCTATTTCATAATGATCTTGAGCAGGAACAAAAATATCATCCCCTTTTCTTTCAACTACTATTCCTAATTTTCTGAAAACATCAGGAATAATTCCTAAATCATCGTAACTAACATCTTTGATTGTAATTTCAGATTTAGTCATAGCAGCTAAACCAATAAAACTACCTATTTCAATCATATCGGGAAGAATTCGATGAAAACACCCTCCAAGTTCTTTTACACCTTCAATAGTTAACATATTAGATGCGATACCACTAATTTTTGCCCCCATTGAATTCAACATTTTACATAATTGTTGTAAATATGGTTCACAAGCTGCATTGTAAATAGTAGTTGTACCATCTGCTAAAACCGCAGCCATCAATACATTTGCAGTTCCGGTAACTGAAGCCTCATCTAAATGAATATATGTTCCTGTTAATTTAGGCGCATCAACTGCGTAAAAATGAGCCCCAGCGTCGTAATTAAAAGTTGCTCCAAGTTTTACAAAACCTTCAAAATGAGTATCTAAACGGCGACGACCAATCTTATCTCCTCCAGGTTTAGGTATATAACCTCTTCCAAAACGAGCTAATAAAGGACCAACGATCATAATTGAACCTCGTAAAGAAGCAGCTCTTTTTTTGAAGTCTTCAGACTCTAAATAATCTAAATTAACATCTTTGGCTTGAAAAATATAGGTTCCTTTTTCAACTTTCTCAACCTTCACCCCCATTGTTTGCAATAAATCGATTAATTTATTTACATCAATAATATCAGGAATATTTGAGATAGTCACTTTTTCAGGAGTCAATAAAACAGCACACAAAATTTGTAATGCTTCATTTTTTGCTCC
The DNA here is from genome assembly GCA_016178305.1 of Flavobacteriia bacterium. Lineage (GTDB taxonomy): Bacteria > Bacteroidota > Bacteroidia > Flavobacteriales_D > Crocinitomicaceae > CAIUKX01. The sequence goes on from JACOTM010000112.1 coordinate 9,046, forward strand.
TTGAGGAACTAATTCTCCTTTTAAAGGTTTACCACCATGAATTTCAAATGACGCCATGTAATTTATTTTTTATGTTTCTTCTTAGATTGTTGTTGTTGTTTGTTCTTGTTGTTTTTATTTGATTGAATACCATAAGCTTTTAAAATGGAATTGGTACTCATCAAATCATCTGGGTTTTCTAAAATCAAAACTTTTTTAGATAATTCTGATAATTGATTTGCAATCACATGATTTTCAACAGCATCATTATTGTAAACTAAAAATTGCTTCTTCATGAAGTTTGCCATCGAACGTTTTAAATATTCTTTCTCTCCTTCATCTGTTACTTCAGCAGCTCCTTCTAAAATTTTTTGAGTGTATTTTCCATAATGTCCAAAACGAATTTTACTTGATGGGTATTCTAATCTTTCTGGTTTTGTTGCTAACTCTTCAGCCTTTGGGATTTCATACGGAGAATCGACATCCAATTTAAAATTAGACATCACAAATAAATGTGTCCATAATTTATGTCTATAATCATCAACATCCCTTAAATGCGGATTTAACTGCCCCATTACTTCTATAATTGCTTGAGCTGCACGATTACGTTCATCTCTATCTGCAATTTCCATAGCATGCCCGATCATATTTTGCACATTACGACCATACTCTGGTAAAATCAATTTATTTCGCGTTGTGTTATATTCCATTAAATACAATTTTGAATTTTGAATTTTAGATTTTAGATTTTGACTAATTAGAATCAAAAATTCAAAATCTAAAATTCATAATTAAATTATGCTTCTAGTTTTTTACCTAAAGCGTTATTGAACATTTCTTTTATTTCAGTAATAAACCCAAAATGTTCGTCATCTACCATTAATTTTCCTTTGGTAACATGTCCTAACAATGTAAAACTTACTCCTGTTGCAATCATAAATTCTAAGAAATCTTCTTCAGATTCTTCATTTACGGTTACTACGACTCTACCTTGCCCTTCACCGAATAAAAATGCATCTTCTCTTACTTCAGCATCTGTAACGATATCAAAACCTAATTCTCTTGGCATCGACATTTCTGCTAAAGTAATGAATAAACCACCATCTGCAACATCATGAGCTGCATTAATTAGTTCATTTTGAATCAATCCTTTTACTGCATCTTGCATTGCGTATTCTTTTTCTAAATCAAAGAAAGGTGCACCTGATTCTTTAATTTTATGATAAGAAGCTAAATATTCAGAAGAACTAATGCAATCATGTGATTCTCCTAAAACAAATATTAAATCTCCTTTTTGTTTGAAATCCAAAGACATTACTTTGTTTTTATCTTCCAAAATTCCAATCATACCAATTGTTGGTGTTGGGAAAACTGGAACTTCAACACCATTAATAGATGTTTGATTATAAAAAGAAACATTTCCTCCTGTAACAGGTGTTTCAAATTTCAAACAAGCTGCTGACATTCCTTTAATTGCTCCAACAAATTGCCAGTAAGATTCTGGATTATATGGATTTCCAAAATTTAAACAGTTTGTAATTGCACTTGGAACACCTCCTGAACAAACAATATTTCTGGCAGCTTCTGAAACTGCAATCATCGTTCCTACTTCTGGATCAGCATTTACATATCTTGAATTACAATCAACTGTCATAGCGATTGCTTTATTTGTACCTTTTATATTTACAACTCCGGCATCCGAAGGACGATTCGTTGTCATATTTTTTGTTCCAACCATTGAGTCATATTGCTCATACACCCATCTTTTTGATGCAATGTTGGGATGTTGTAATAAGAAATAAGCAACTTCTTTCAAATCTTCTGGTTGCTCAATAGAATCAATGTTAAATTTTTTATATTCTTGGTAATAAGCTGGCTCTTTATATTCTCTTTGATATTGAGGAGCACCTCCACCTAAAACCAATGATTCAGCTGGTACATCACCTACTAATTCACCATTCATAAAATATCTTACTTGCGTTGAATCAGTTACAACACCAATTTCTTCAGCATGTAAATCCCATTTCTCAAAGATTTCTTTAACTACTTTTTCTTCTCCTTTTTTCACAACCACTAACATTCGTTCTTGTGATTCTGATAAAAGAATTTCATAAGGCAACATATTTTCTTGACGCGTCGGAACTCTATCCAAATGAATATCCATACCAACTCCACCACCTGCACTCATCTCATTTGATGAACAAGTAATTCCTGCCGCACCCATATCTTGCATACCGACAACAGCATCCGTTTTCAATAATTCCATTGTTGCCTCAAGTAATAATTTCTCCATAAACGGATCTCCAACTTGAACAGATGGTAAGTCTGAAGCAGATTCTTCTGTAATATCTTTTGAAGCAAACGCTGCTCCCGCAATTCCATCTTTACCTGTTGCAGAACCAACAATGAAAACGGGATTACCTGGACCTTTTGCTTTTGCTGAAATAATCTTTTTTGAATCAATGATACCTGCTGAGAAAGCATTCACCAAAGGATTTGTATTATAGGAATCATCAAAGAAAACTTCTCCTCCAACGATTGGAATACCGAAAGCATTTCCATAATCCCCAATACCTTTCACAACTCCTTTTACCAACCATTTTGTTCTATCTAATTCGATGTTACCAAAACGCAATGAATTTAATTGTGCAATTGGTCTTGCACCCATAGTAAATATATCTCTGTTTATACCACCAACACCTGTTGCTGCACCTTGATATGGCTCTAATGCACTTGGATGGTTATGTGATTCTATTTTAAAAGCACAGCCCAAACCATCACCAATATCAACCAAACCAGCATTTTCTTCACCAGCTTTTACTAACATGTGTGGGCCATCTTTTGGCAATTGTTTCAACCAATAAATTGAATTTTTATAAGAACAGTGTTCAGACCACATTACTGAATAAACACTTGTCTCAGTGAAATTAGGTGTACGTCCTAAAATCTTTTTAATCATTTCAAATTCATCTGGGCGTAAACCCAATTCTACGGCTTGTTCTAAAGTTGCTTCTTGTTGTAATGTGCTTTCCATAAATTATATAATGTGTTACAAAAGTAATCAATTATTTTTTTCTAAAATTGAGAATTTTTAAACGTTATGTGGTTAAATAGTAAATTAATAATGACTCTTATATAAAAACAAACAAATATAATTCTTTTTAACAATAAATTATAGTCGATGAGCATAGATTTTTCAACCTTGCTAACTTTTAGAAAATATTCTTCTGAGCCAAAAACTCATCCAATTGGGTCACATCTGAAAATAATACTTCTCTTGCTTTACTTCCCTGAAACGGTCCAATAATATTAAATCCTTCTAATTGATCCACAATTCTTCCTGCGCGATTATATCCTAATTTCAATTTACGTTGCAATAAACTTGCGGAACCTTGTTGATGAATCACAACTAAACGTGCTGCATCTGCAAACATTGGATCCAATTCATTTGTATCAAAATCACCGCTTGATTCTCCACCTTCCCCAACATATTCAGGTAATAATAATGCTTCTGGATAAGCTCTTTGATTTCCAATAAATTCGCATATTGCTTCTACTTCTGGCGTATCCACAAATCCACATTGAATTCGAACTAATTCAGAACCACTCATAATTAACATATCTCCTCGACCTATCAACTGATCAGCTCCTGAACCATCTAAAATAGTTCTGGAATCTATTTTGGATAACACTCTAAATGCAATACGGGCAGGAAAATTCGCTTTAATCATTCCTGTGATCACATTTACCGAAGGTCTTTGAGTTGCAACAATCAAGTGAATCCCTACTGCTCTCGCTAATTGTGCGATACGAGCAATTGGATGTTCTATTTCTTTTCCTGCTGTCATTATTAAATCAGCAAACTCATCTATTAAAACAACAATGTAAGGCATGAATCGATGTCCTTTTTCAGGATTTAGTTTTCGTCCAATAAATTTTGCATTGTATTCTTTAATTGTTCGTACTTGTGCATTTTTTAATAATTCATAACGATCATCCATTTCAATACAAAGTGAATTCATGGTATTGACAACTTTCGACGTATCTGTAATAATCGCATCTCCTTCTCCTGGTAATTTCGCTAAAAAATGGCGTTCAATTCGATTAAATAATGTTAATTCCACTTTCTTCGGATCGACTAACACAAACTTAACTTGTGCCGGATGTTTTTTATATAAAATAGATACTAAAATTGCATTTAATCCAACTGATTTTCCTTGACCTGTAGCTCCTGCAACTAATAAGTGTGGCATTTTAGTCAAATCGAACATGTACGTTTCATTTGTAATTGTTTTCCCTATCACAACGGGCAACTCATAATCACAGTTTTGAAATTTTTCTGAAGCAATCAAAGCACGCATTGGAACCATTTCAGGATTGCTATTTGGGACTTCAATCCCAATCGTACCTTTCCCCGGAATTGGGGCAATAATCCGAATCCCTAACGCACTTAAACTTAAGGCAATATCATCTTCAAGATTTTTAATTTTTGAAATTCGAACACCTGGAGCAGGTACAATTTCATATAGTGTAACAGTTGGACCAACAGTTGCTTTTATTTTAGCAATATCAATTTTATAATGTGAAAGTGTTTCAACAATTTTATTTTTATTATCTTCTAACTCTTGTTTGTTAATGTTTATTCCAACTTTGCCAAAATCTTTCAATAAATCAATCGGAGGTAACACATAACTTGCTAAATCTAAAGTTGGATCGTAATCCCCGTATTCAGTTCGCATATCATCTAGCTCATCTTCAGATAATTCAACTTCTGGAACAGTAACTGAAATTGAAAAATCATCTGTATCATCCATTGAACTTGTATTTGTCAACGTTGGTTCTAAAAATGAATCTTCTGCAATTTCAATTTCAAAGTCGTCTGTTGAAACGATTGGTTCAGTTTCAAATTTAGGCTCAACTTTTTTGATTGTAATTTCCAATTCTGAATCACTTAAATCATCGTCTTCCTCGTCATCATCATCGAAAAAAACTTGTGCTTTTGACTCTTTACGTATTTCATTATCTTTTATCGTATTCACAACATTAAAATCAGTTGGATTTACGGTATTTGAAATACGAATTCCATTTTCTTCCGCAAGAATTTCTTGTTCATTTTTACCAAACAAACGATCGAAGTAAGCTGAGAAATTAGGATTAAACAAAATCACAACAATGACATAGAGAAAACCTGCAATTAATAAAAATGCTCCAAAGCCACCCAATGACAACTTCAACCAATTGTTAATGTGATATCCAAATGAACCTCCTAAAAAATTAACTTGATACGCAAAAAAACCAAGAAATAATGAACTCCAAACAATAAACAATGAAGTTACAGAATAAGTTCGTTTAATAGGTAGTAAAACTATGTTAAACAACACTTTAACTCCTGAAATAAAAATTAAAAAACAAATTCCAAATGATGAAATTCCAAACCATCTATAAACTAATAAATGAGAAGTCCATGCGCCAAATTTCCCAAGCCAATTCTCCACCGGCTCTTCACTACCATCAAATAAAAATTCAAACAATCCTTTACCAAGTACGCGATCTTGATCTATTTTCCAAGTAAATATATATGATAAACATGCTAAGAATAAATAAAAAGAAATCAAAACCAATCCTATTCCAAGAGATGTCTTTACTTTCTTTTTATCAAATCTTTCAGAAAAATTGCTTATTGGATTTTTAACAGAAATATTTTTTTTCTGTTTCTTATCTACCTTTTTTTCAACAACTTCTTCTGTGTTATCTTCTTTTCTTCTATATTCGTTTTCCTGAGCCATATTTATGAATATCATACGAAGATAACGAACATATAAGCTCACAATATTAAATATAAAAAGAAGTATAAACAGATTAATGTTGATTGCCTAATTTAAAGCGATAATGAAAGAAACTCCTAAATTTAGTTGACAAATAGATTTTATTGAGTTTTTCGTATCTCTATTTACATAAAATCTTATTTTTGCAATATGCGTATCGATATTCTTACAGTACTTCCAGAATTATTAGAAAGTCCTTTTGCTGCTTCAATTATGAAAAGAGCTCAAGATAAAGGTTTAGTAGAAATTCACATTCATAACATTAGAGATTATTCAACCAACAAACATCGAAATGTTGACGATTATCAATATGGCGGTGGCGCAGGTATGGTTATGTCTATCGAGCCCATTGCATGCCTTATTGAAAAATTAAAAACAGAAAGATCATACCAAGAAATCATTTATATGACTCCAGATGGTGAACTCCTTGAACAACCCTTATGCAATACACTTTCATTACAAGGAAATTTAATGATTTTATGCGGTCATTACAAAGGTGTTGATGAACGAATTAGAGAACATTATATTACAAAAGAAATCTCAATCGGTTCTTATGTTTTATCAGGAGGAGAATTAGCCGCTGCAATCGTTGTTGATAGTGTTGTCCGATTGATCCCTGGTGTATTAAATGATGAAACATCTGCTTTAACAGATTGTTTTCAGGATGGATTACTTTCCCCTCCTGTTTACACTAGACCACCTGAATTCAACGGATGGAAAGTGCCTGAAATATTATTATCAGGGGACACAGCTAAAATTGAAATGTGGCGAGAAGATAAAGCCATTGAAAGAACAAAATCAAAACGTCCTGATTTATTAAAATAAATTATGTTAACAAAAGCCTTTGAAAGTTTAAAAAACGGTGAGATTATTTTATATCCTACTGATACTATTTGGGGAATTGGTTGTGATGCAACCAATGAAGAAGCATGTCAAAAAATTAATAAACTCAAAAATAGAACGAGTGGTAAAAGTTTTATTATTTTGGTCGATAGCTTTCAAATGCTCGAAAAATATATACCCGATTTTCCAAATGTTTGTTACGACTTGGTTGATTTTTCTGAAAAACCTTTAACGATTATTTATCCGAATGCCAAAGGATTAGCACAATCAATTGTGGCTGAAGATGGTTCAGTTGGAATTCGAATAACCAAAGATGTAATTTGCCTCCAATTAATACGTGCCATAAAAAAACCTATCGTCAGCACCTCTGCAAATATTTCAAATGAAAAACATCCTACCAATTACAATGACATTTCCGAAGTAATTAAATCAAATGTCGATACAATTGTGTTAGAAAGAACTTCAGAAGTTATGAATACACCCTCTCAAATAATAAAAATAGGATTAGACGGAACTGTAAAAATTATCCGCTCATAAAAATTTTGTTCAATTAACTTTAGATAGACTAAGAAACTATTTTTATTTTGGAAGATAAACTTTCTTCAAGAGAACTTAAAAATGGATTTATTTTTTCCATTGTCACATGTTCCATTACAACTATCTTATACCATTTTGGATCATGATGATTATCAGGAACTAAACCAAATTTATAGACAATATCCATTGAAACATATTTACTCTTAATTGTTACAATATTTGAATAACTATTTCTAAAATATTCAACATTTAATTCATTTAATTTTTCACATATTAAATCTGTTCTTTTTTGTAAAATTAACACTTTTTCGTTCCATCCATGTGGACCGTAAGTCGATAAAATCATCCAAATTGCAATTGCATTTGCACCAGATCTACTTCCAATCAAAGTACAATCTTCGCCTTCTACATAACTTGCTTCTTCAGTAGTTGCATATTGCATAAATCCTTTTCGAATCACAAAAATACCTGTACCATAGGGTGCTTGTGCCATTTTATGTGCATCTAAAGTAACAGAAGTAATTTCTGGATTTAAAAAATTTAAATCTGTTTCTAAAGCATTTGAAAATGGATAATAAAATCCACCAAAAGCTCCATCAATATGTATTTTATAATTGACACTTTCGCTTTTTAAAATATCCGAATATTTTTTGGTTTCATCAACCGATCCAAACATAGTAGTCATCATATTAGCAACAACAATGAAGTATTTTTTCCCTTCTTCTTTAGCTGTTTGAACTTTTTCTAATATCAATTTTTCTGATAATATTCTTGTTTCTTCATTGACATCTATTTTATAAATTACCAATCCTAATAAATTCGCTCCTTTAGCCATCGAATAATGACTATCCATCGAACATATTATTGCGATTTCATCATTTTTAGCCTGACATTCTCTTTGAAAATAATTTCGATAAATCCACAATGCTTGTATATTAGCTTCTGTTCCTCCTGAAGCTATATAACCATCAAAAGTTTCATCATTTCCCTTTAAAATATCATTCGCACAAATTTGAACAACTTCTCTCTCTATCGCTTGTGTTCCAATAAAATAACTTTCAGAACAGCCCAATGTATGACAACCTATATGATTCGGATTTTGTAATAACGTTGATAAAAAAGGAGCCTCATTCAAATTGAATTTATCTTGGTTAAACACTTTTTCATCTAAATAAGAGGCTGGTAATCCTATAATAGATTGATTTTGATAATTAACATTTTTACTTAAAGCATCAAAAATATGAGACCGTATTTCTTGCTGACTTTTCTTAACCCACATCATTTTCCATTTTTATACAAATGTAAAGTGATTCAGGGTATCTATTTTGTGATTAGAATCATGTTCATTTTTAATCGAACTCAATTTATTACTCTTCATCTTTAAATTCAAATGGATAATCACCAAAGTGTGGCGCTAATCTTTTTATTTGATATACACTTCTATTGTAAACATTAGACAGTGCAATAATGCATACGGTATCCGCTCTTAAAGTCGCATAACAACTCGTATTTCCATGCCACCATCCTGTATGAAAAAAATAAGTTTTTTTCCCTTCTAATTCACGCATTCGAATACCAAAACCATAATTACTCATCCCAGGATGCTCATAACTATATCCTTTGAACATCAATTTTCTCATAGAATCGCTCAAGAAATTTTTGGAATAAGTTCCCATATCCATTTTCAATAAATCTCTAACTGTACTGTATAAATTTTTATCTCCATAAACAGCATCCATATAATCAAATCCTTGATTAACGTGTCTTGAATTATAAGATTGAGAAACCTTTTGTTTATCTTGCTTATACCCTAAAACAAAAGTGTTTTTCATTTTTAAAGGGTCAAAAATTAATTCTTTCATTGCTATTGGAAATTTTTCACCAGTGACTCTTTCTACAATCAGGGCTAATAATGCAAAATTTGTATTGCAATAAGCAAAATGGGAATCTGGTGGGAAATTTAATGGGAATTTATATTTCGCTAATAATTTCAACACATCAATATTGTGTAATTCTTTTCCTAAATGCCAGACTTTAAACGTAAAATATCCATAATAAGGAATCCCGCTTCGATGCGTCAGCAACATTTTAACAGATATTCCTGGATATGGAAATTCAGGTAAATAGGTTCTGATATCTTCATTTAATTCTAACTCTTTATGATCTATTAGCCTTAAAACAGCTAAAGATGTTGCAACCTTACTCACCGATGCAACATGAATTGGAGTTTCAGCTGTAATCTCTTCTTTTGAAATATAATTTGAACAACCACTGTATTTCTCTAAAACAATTTTTCCATTTTTTGCAACGAGAAACATACCACTAAACCGGTCTGGATTCATAAACTCGTAATAAAAATCATTACATTTTTTTTTCTTTTCATTGATAAATGATTGCGACGGTTCATTAAATTCTGGAAGATAGTTTGTAGGACTAATTAATTCACCAATTGTATTTTTTTTGGCAGAAGAATCACAGCTAACTAATATTAATAAACTTAATATAGAAATAATAAAGTTGTTTGTTCGCATCGTAACGCACAAATATAATAGTTAGACTTTGAAAAAAGAAAGCATTAAAACAAATAAAAAGGAACTCTATTAGAATTCCCTTTTATTTAACATTTTGATTTATTCTTAATTCTCAGCTACTGAAACAGTTGAATCAACTTCTACTCTACCTGGATATACTTTTAAAGCTTGCTCTAAACAAATCACCGCTTTTTTTAACGATTCTTGATTTAAAACGTAAGCAATACGAGCTTCTTGTACGCCGGCATCTTTTGATGAATAAAATCCATTCGCTGGAGCCATCATTACTGTTTGTCCTTCAAATTCGAAATCTTCTAACAACCATTGACAAAATTTCTCAGCATTATCTACAGGAAATTTAGCAACACAATAAAAAGCACCACTTGGGTTCGGACAAAATACACCTGGAATTTTATTCAATCCTTCAACCATTATATTTCTTCGCTCAACATATTCTGCAACGACATTATCAAAATAGGATTGAGGTGTGTTTAAGGCCGCTTCAGAAGCAATTTGATCAATTGTAGGAGGAGATAAACGCGCTTGACCGAATTTCAACGCTGCCGCCATAACTTCTTTATTCTTAGTAATTAAAGCACCTATTCTTGCACCACACATTGAATAGCGTTTCGAAACAGAATCAATCATGATAACATTTTCTTCAATTCCTTCTAAATTCATTACAGAAAATGGAATTGCTCCATCGTAACAAAACTCACGATAAACTTCGTCCGCAAATAAAAACAAATCGTGTTTTTTAACAATGTCTCTTAATTGTTCTAATTCGCTTTTAGAATATAAATAACCTGTTGGATTTCCAGGATTACAAATTACAATTGCTTTTGTTTTTGATGTTATTTTTTTCTCAATTTCTTCAACAGGAGGTAAAGCAAAACCAGTTTCAATGTACGAAGTAACAGGAACGACATTTACTCCAGCAGTTACAGCAAAACCATTGTAATTAGCATAAAAAGGTTCTGGAATGATAATTTCATCACCTAAATTACACGTTATCATAAACCCAAATATTAACGCTTCTGAACCACCTGTCGTAATTAAAATATCTTCCGAATTAACATTAATACCTGTTTTTTGATAATAAGCTGCCAAATTATTTCGATAGGATTCAAAACCTGCCGAGTGACTATATTCAATCACTTTTTGATCTAAATTTTTTATAGCATTTAAAGCTACTTCAGGCGTTTCAATATCTGGTTGACCAATATTTAAATGGTAAACGATTTTTCCTTTTTTCTTAGCAACTTCAGCAAATGGAACCAATTTACGAATTGGTGAAGCTGGCATATCAATAGCTTTTGTAGAAATCTTTGGCATAATATCTTAATTTTACAACAAATTTAAAGAGAATGTTGGAATTCTCTTCATGTATTTTAAAGATCTTTTAAGAAAAAACAATGAAACTTGAATTTTTAACATTAATATTCGTATTAACTTTCATGTTGGGATGTGAAAACGATGTCCCTAAATCGATAAAAGAAAAAACCAAAAAAACAATTAAGGTTTCTAAAAAAAAGGAAAAACCATTTACGTATAAAAAAAGTCTTTCTTTTCATTTGATAGATATTCAAAATCTTAATCCAAATATTCGAGTTGATTTAAAGTATGCCTCTACAGATAATTTTATGCACCTTAAATTATACAGTAAAATCAACAAAGCTCTTTTACAAAAAGAAGTTGCTGAACGGTTAGCAAAGTGTCAAACATATTTATCAAAAAAAAATCCGAATTATTTTCTACTTGTTTACGACGCCGTTCGACCTGTTAGTGCTCAACAAAAAATGTGGGATGCCTTGGATTCTCTATCTTATGCAGAGAGAACAAAGTTTGTTTCAAATCCTGCCAATGGAAGCGTTCATAATTATGGTGCAGCTGTTGATTTAACAATTTGTGACAAAGAGGGAATCCCGTTAGATATGGGAGCGACGTACGATGACATTCGAAAAATTGCATATCCTCGTCACGAAGCAGTATTCCTAGCTTCAGGCGAATTAACACAAGATCAAGTGAATAATCGAATACTTTTAAGAGAAGTTTTAGCCTCGCAAAATTTCACAAATATCCCAACAGAATGGTGGCATTTCAATGCGTGTTCACGAATAATTGCAAAGAAAAAATATAAAATTCTTGAGAAAGAATAACACGATGATTCGAGTTAATAAATTCCTTTTTCTGGATATTTACCTTTGTATTGAGAAAGAATTGTTTTAATATCTGCAATATCTTTTTCAACATCACCAGTTGGTGTAAATAAACGTTCAAAGCCGCCTATTTTTCTACTATAATCCATATAAGCAATGTAAATTGGCACATTGGCTTTTATTGCAATATAATAGAATCCTTTTTTCCATTTAGGGTTGTATGAACGTGTTCCTTCAGGAGTAAAAACGAGATATAAATCTTTGTACTCGTCAAATAAATTTACAGCAATCTCTGTTAAATTATTTTTTTGTTTTCTATCTACAGGTAAGCCTCCCATTGCTTTTAACATCCATCCTAAAGGAGGGAAAAACAAATCCTTTTTTATCAAAAATTTAGCATTTACACCATATTTAGCAAATGCTATCCGACCAATAATAAAATCCCAATTAGAAGTATGAGGACCTACAACGACAACACATTTTTCAACACCTACAGGAACATGTTCGTCTATTTTCCAACCTGCTATTTTTAAAATCCAGAATAAGAACTTTTTCATAATGCAAAAATAAATAAACAATTCTGGTTAACACTCAATTTCAATTCAGAATTATATTTTTCTCTCTAAGAAACTCCTAAATTTCATCCAAATTCCCCAATTATTTAATTTTTCTCATTAATTCGCAGTAATAGGCTTGAAATACATATCAATCAAATATTTTCATAATCTATACCCTAAAATTCGAATAAAATATTTTTTTAAAAACATCCTCTAAATTTATTAAATAAAAATTTGCAAATAAAACTAAAACGTTTTACCTTTGTGAAACAATTTCATAGTTGTAGTTAGGTTTTATAGTTTTAACAAGGTTTACAGAAAGAGAAACACATTTTCATGAATATGTTTCTCTTTTTGCATTGATAAACTAGCTTTTCAATGATGCTTTAACTATTTAACATTTTTTTCGAAAAAATATTTTTTTAATTCAAACTTGTGCTTTAAATTTGTCTAACAATTTCATAGTTGTAGTTTTAGGTTTAAATTTTAGCAAATTTGCATGAAGAGGAACAAGTATCAGTTTAGATTTGTTCCTCTTTTTGTTTTTAACAATTTGGTATTTATAACAAAAAGCAGCGAATCTTTTTTTAAGAAGCAATTGAATTAATTTTGTTTAAATAAAAAACAATTAAAAAATTTATGAAGAAGTATCTTGTTTATTTTAAAAATAAATTCATTTTAGCCTCTACAATTTTTGTAATTTATGCTTTATTTTTAGATGACAATGATATCTTTTCAATGATTGGACATTCTCGTAAATTAAATCGAATTGAAGAATCTAAAGAAATGGTTTCTGAAAAACTAGGAAAAATTAGACACACACTGAAACAATTACACTATTCTGCTGCTTTGGAAACTTATGCCCGGGAAGAAAAATTTTTCAAAAAAGATGACGAGGATATTTTTGTGATTTCAAAAGAATAATTTACAGCGATTCTTTTATCTTTGTTCAATGCAAAAATATATTGAGATAAAAGGAGCTCGAGTTCACAACCTTAAAAATATAAGTGTTTCGATTCCTCATGGGAAATTAACAGTTATAACTGGACTTTCTGGATCTGGTAAATCATCTCTTGCTTTTGATACATTATATGCTGAAGGTCAAAGACGTTATATTGAAAGTCTGTCTTCTTATGCCCGACAATTTTTAGGAAAATTAAACAAACCTGAAACAGATTACATTAAAGGAATTTCTCCTGCAATTGCCATTGAACAAAAAGTAACTTCGAACAACCCTCGTTCTACTGTTGGAACAACAACTGAAATATATAATTATCTAAAAATTCTTTATGCAAAAGTTGGAAAAACATTTTCTCCAATTTCAGGAAATGAGGTAAAAAAACACACGGTTTCTGATGTAATAGACTATCTTAAATCCATTGAAAATGGTTCTAAAATAATGATCCTTGCTCCTATTCATGGATTTGAAAAATATGGTATCGAAAGGCAATTAGCGATATTAAAAGATCAAGGATATGTTCGTCTATTAATAAACCATCAAACAGTTGATATTGAGGAATTACTTCAAAATATTCCGCATGAGGTAGAAAATGTTTTTTTACTAGTAGATCGAATTAAAACTGATTTTGAAAACGAAGAAAATGAAGGAAGATATAGCGATTCCATTAGCTTAGCTTTTTTAGAAGGGAATGGAAATTGTCAAATTTATATACCAGATACAGAATCATATATCAATTTTTCAAATCGATTTGAATTGGACGGAATTGAATTCCAAGAACCGAATGAACATTTCTTTACTTTTAATAACCCATTTGGTGCTTGTAAAACCTGTGAAGGATATGGTCAAGTAATCGGAATTGATGAAGATTTAGTGATTCCTAATAAGTCACTCAGTATTTTTGAAGGTGCAATTATTCCTTGGAAAGGAGAAACAATGCAAGAATATTTAAATGCGTTAATTTTCAATGCCAAAAAATTCGACTTTCCGATTCATAGACCTGTTGACGAACTAACAGAAAAAGAATACCGTACATTATGGGAAGGCAACTCTCATTTCCAAGGTTTAAACTCTTTTTTCAAATTTTTAGAAAGCCAAACCTATAAGATTCAATACCGTGTCATGCTTTCTCGTTATCGAGGAAAAACACTTTGTCCAGATTGTAGAGGAACACGTTTAAGAAAAGACACCAATAACGTATTAATTGAAGGGAAGTCTATTACAGATATTGTACTAATGCCCGTTTCTGATAGCATTCATTTTTTTAAGTCATTAGAATTAGATAAATACGACAAACAAATTGCCAAACGAATTTTTCCGGAAATAACCAACCGTTTATCTTTTTTAGAAGAAGTTGGATTGGGATACCTTACACTGAATAGAGCTTCTAATTCTTTGTCGGGAGGAGAATCTCAGCGCATCAATTTATCTACCTCACTGGGTTCAAGTTTAGTTGGCTCCATGTATATTTTAGATGAACCAAGTATCGGTTTACATCCCAGGGATACCCAACGATTAATTAATGTCCTTAAAAATTTACGTGATTTAGGAAATACCGTTTTAGTCGTCGAACATGAAGAAGAAATGATGAAAGCAGCGGATGAAATTTTAGATATTGGTCCGATGGCTGGTGTTTATGGTGGAGAAGTCGTTTTTCAAGGAAACTTTGATGAATTAATAAATAGTGATCGAAGTTTAACAGCCAAATATCTAACTAAACAAGAAATTATTCCTATTCCTATTAAACGAAGGTTATCTAAAAATAAAATTACAGTAAAAGGTGCTAGATTAAATAATTTAAAAAATATTGAAGCCAATTTCCCTCTCAATAAGTTTATTTGCATCACAGGTGTAAGTGGCTCTGGAAAATCAACTTTAGTAAAAGAACTTCTTTATCCTGCAATACGTAAAGAATTAGGTTTAATTGGTGAAACGAATAATCCCACACAACTTTTAGGTGATTTTAAAATGATTAAACATGTGGAATTCATTGATCAGAATCCAATTGGAAAATCATCAAGAAGCAATCCAATCACTTATGTAAAAGCATTTGATGATATTCGGGAATTATTTTCAAGACAACAAACTGCTAAACTTCGAGGTTATAAACCTGGATTTTTTAGTTTCAATGTAGAAGGTGGCCGCTGTGAAATATGTGAAGGCGAAGGAGAAATAACCGTCGGAATGCAATTCATGGCAGATGTCCATTTAAATTGTGATAATTGTAATGGCAAACGTTACAAACAAGAAACTTTGGAAGTTGAATATCGTGGTAAAAATATTGCCGATATTTTAGAAATGGACATTGAAACAGCCCTTCAATTTTTCAAAGAAGGAAAAGATAAATTGGAACAAAAAATTGTTGAAAAAATTCAACCTTTACTCAATGTTGGTTTAGGATACGTTCAATTAGGACAATCTTCCAGTACTTTAAGCGGTGGAGAAGCACAACGAATCAAACTCGCTTCATTTTTAATCAATGGAAATTCTTCCAAACCCACGCTTTTTATTTTCGATGAACCAACGACAGGATTACATTTTCACGACATTAATAAATTATTGATTGCTCTTAATGAATTAGTAAATATTGGACATTCTGTAATTGTAATTGAACATAACACAGATGTAATTAAATGTGCTGATTGGATTATTGACATCGGTCCTGAAGGAGGCGATAAAGGTGGTAATATTGTTTTTGAAGGAACTCCTGAAGATTTAATTTTAGAAAAAAACAATTATACAGCAATGTATTTAAAAGATAAATTTAATGAACCTAAAAAATGATTGATCAAATTACAATTCGTGCTTATTCCGCTTCAGATAAAAATGAAATTGTGAATTTAATCCAATTAAACACTCCCCAATATTTTTCAATTGAAGAAGAAAGTGAACTGATTCATTATTTAGACCATGAACTAGAATTGTATTATGTTATTGAATTTAATTCTAAAATAGTTGGAAGTGGTGGTATTAATTTTTCTGACGATAAAAAAATTGGAAAAATCAGTTGGGATATTTTACATCCTGAATTTCAAGGGAAATCTTTAGGAAAAAAATTAGTTCAATACAGAATAGAGCAATTAAAACAAATTGAAAGTATTCAAAAAATTATTGTTCGTACGTCTCAATTAGTTTATAAATTTTATGAAAAACAAGGATTTGAATTACAAGAAATCATCGAAAATTATTGGGCTGACGGATTTGATTTATATTCAATGACTTTAAAATAAGTAAAATATGTATTTACGAATAAAAAAATATAGTTATCTTTTCTATTTAATTCTATCATTATTGGGAGGATTTTATGCTTTTTATTATTCTATATTAGGTATTATTTATCATCAAGGTAATTTTAACAGTCTTGAATTTATTCAAAGTACTTGGATTAATAATTATTACGCAAAAAGTATCACTTTTGATTTTTGGACAGGAGTAATCGCTGGAACATTTTTTATCCTTAAAGAAGGAATTCGACTTGAAATAAAACGCGTTTGGTTATTTATTTTAATGACGTTTTTTATTGGTTTTGCATTTGGTTTTCCTCTCTTTTTATTTTATCGAGAATTAAAATTAAAAAAGATTTCAAACAATAAAATCTAACTCAAATCAAGTTCTATTCCCTAATAATTTCTTACATTCGCAACGTTGTTAATTAGAATAAAATAAATAGACATGATAAAAGAAGTTTTTATTGTTGCTGCTGCTAGAACTCCAATTGGAGGTTTTATGGGTGGTTTGTCAACAATTTCTGCGACTCAATTAGGAGCTGCTGCAATTAAAGGTGCATTGGATAAAGGAAACATCAAACCTGAATTAATTCAAGAAGTTTTCATGGGAAATGTATTACAAGCTGGTGTTGGCCAAGCTCCTGCTCGTCAAGCTGCTTTGGGTGCTGGATTAGGACAGAATGTTCCTTGTACAACAGTAAATAAAGTTTGTGCTTCTGGGATGAAAGCTATTATGTTAGCTGCTCAATCAATTCAAACAGGTGACAATGAGATTGTTATTGCTGGAGGTATGGAAAGTATGTCAAATACTCCGCATTATGTTGCTGGTAGAAACGGAACAAAATTTGGGAATATCACAATGTTAGATGGTATTACAAAAGATGGTTTGCTAGACGTTTATAGTAATGTTCCTATGGGAAATTGCGCTGAATTATGTGCTACAAAATATGAAATTACAAGAGAAGCTCAAGATAATTTTGCAGTAACATCTTATACGCGATCTGCAGAAGCATGGAAAACAGGGAAGTTTACAAATGAAATCGTTCCAGTTGCTGTTCCACAACGAAAAGGTGAGCCAGTTTTAGTTTCTGAAGATGAGGAATATAAAAATGTATTTTTAGATAAAATTCCTTCATTAAGACCTGCATTTGATAAAGATGGTACAGTTACAGCTGCTAATGCTTCAACATTAAACGATGGAGCTTCTGCTTTAGTTTTAGCATCAAAAGAAGCAGTTGAAAAATATGGTTTAACTCCTATTGCAAAAGTTATTAGTTATGCTGATGCAGCACAAGCACCAGAATGGTTTACAACAGCCCCTTCTTTAGCTGTTCCAAAAGCTTTGGATAAAATTGGCCTTTCTGTAAAAGATGTTGATTTTTGGGAATTCAATCAAGCATTTGCCGTTGTTGGATTAGCTAATATGAAAATTTTAGGTTTAGATGCTTCAAAAGTTGATGTTAATGGTGGAGCTGTTTCTTTAGGACATCCACTTGGAAATTCTGGTTCAAGAGTGGTTGTAACTTTAATCAATGTCTTGAAACAAAATGGTGGAAAAATTGGAGGAGCTGCGATCTGTAATGGAGGCGGTGGTGCATCTGCAATCATTATTGAAAATATCTAAAATAAAATTAGAATCCTTTTGAAAAACTGTCTTTTTGAGACAGTTTTTTTTTTGATTTAAAAACTGCCTAAAATAGATCTAATACCATTGAAAGTCTATCCGTATAAATGCTATTTTATCGATTAAACTGGTTTAATAGTCAATAAAACTTCAAATATATCCGTTTAATCAAAAAAAAATACAGTTTACATATTAATTGTAATTGAGACACTAAAAAAGGATATATTCGAATTATAGTTTAAAAAAAAGCAACAATACACCTATATGACATTACAACCTCCACCACAATCAAAAGTTCAAAATTTTGTAAAGGCTGTAAATTAAAACAGTCTTTACTTGAACATTTTCTATAATTTTACAGCATGAATATCGAGCGAAAAAAGTATTTATCCATAAATGAAAAAGAAGCTGTTTTTCATTTATGGAATAATGAATATCCTGTTCAAATTCAATTAGATGCTATAGAAAATTTAGAAATGTATTTAAATTCTTTAAACGAATTAATCCATTATCTAGTAAAAGATGAAAATTCCAATCTCCTTGGTTGGGCAATTGAATTTATGCGTGAGAATCAAAAATGGTTCGCTATCATTATTTCAAGAAATGCTCAAAACACAGGAATCGGATCAAAATTATTGCATGAATTAAAGTCAAAAAATACAACATTAACTGGATGGGTAGTTAAAACAGATAAATATGTAAAAAAAGACTACACCCAATATAATTCTCCTATCCCCTTTTATCTCAAAAATGATTTTTCAATTCTTTTAAAAGATCAAATGATTACTCCAATTATGACAACTGTTAAAATTTTTTGGTCAAATCATAAAAAATCCTAATAAAAGTTCTATTAATTCAAAATAATGATATTTTTGTTTTAATGAAGTTTGTCAATCTCTTTTTATTCACTATATTATTTTCAAATTGTTTCACACAACAATCTGAAAAAGATACGCTTATAATTAAAAAACAATTAATTATAACGAATTCTTTATCTATACCTAAAATTGACGGTGATTTCAATGATGAAGCTTGGAAAGGAGTAACTACAATTAGCGATTTTACACAAGCTTTTCCAAAATTTAACACTCCCGCCTCTCAAAAAACAGAAGTCAGAATTATTTATGATAATTCAGCTATTTACATTGCAGCAAAATTATATGACACTCACCCAGATAGTATCGCAAGACAACTGGGGTCTCGTGATGACAATTTAAATGCTGATAAATTTAGAATTGTTTTCGATACCTACAATAAACAACAAGATGCTTTTGATTTTACAGTTACGGCTTCTGGCGTTCAGTTAGATAGTCGTTTTTCAGATGGTAGCTTCAATGCTGTTTGGGAAAGTAAAGTTAAAATAACCGAAGAAGGTTGGAATGTTGAAATGAGAATCCCTTATTCTGCCATTCGTTTTCCTGTTACTGACAATCACATTTGGGGAATTCAAATCACTCGATCCATTAATCGAAATGGTGAATTTATTCAATGGGCATTAACTCCTCGGGCGGTCAATAATCCTATCAAATATTGGGGTGACTTAACTGGAATTCATCATATTAAAGCTCCTATTCGTTTGTCTTTAACTCCCTTTGTTACAAGTTATATTTCACATTACCCTACAAATTTAGCCGGAGAAAGTAATTATACTCAAAAAGTAGTTGGTGGAATGGATTTAAAATATGGCTTAAATGAATCTTACACTTTAGACATGAGTTTACTACCCGATTTCACACAAGTTCAAAGTGATAATTTGGTTAAAAATTTAGGCGCATTGGAACAACAATATGAAGAAAGAAGACCCTTTTTTCAGGAAAATAATGATTTATTCAACAAAGGTGGGTTATTTTATTCTCGAAGAATTGGAGGAAGACCTTCCAATTATTATAATATTTACGATAGCATCAAAGAAGGAGAGAAAATAATAATCAACCCTTCCAATTCTAAAATGCTAAATATCTCTAAAATTTCGGGACGATCTGAAAAAGGTCTTGGAATCGGTGTATTAAATGCCGTTGTAGATAATACGTATGCAACTTTACAAGACTCAACAGGAAATACACGTAAAATACTTACAGAACCACTATCAAATTACAATATTATAACTTTAGATAAACAATTGAAAAACAGTTCAAATATTTATTTAATCAACACCAATGTCTATCGAACAAAAGGATACACAATAGCCAATGTTACAGGTGTTGGAGGTGTATTAAACAATAAAAAAAACACGTATTCTCTTTCTTCAAACGCTTCATTTACAAATGTTTTAAGCAAACCAACTGTTGATTCGAATTATATTAACAAATCAGGTTTTAACTGGAGTATTGGTGGAGGTAAAAGCAGTGGAAAATTTACTTTTTACACAGGCACACAAATGGTAAATGCGACTTACGACAATAACAATATTGGAATTACAAGACAACGGAATTATATACTTAGTGAACTAAATTTAAATTACAATCAGTATGAGCCTCGTAAAAATTATCAAAATGCGGGAACCAATTTAAATTTTTTTCATGAAATGAATTTTACCACGCATACCTTAAATCAAGTTGGAGCTTCTACGAATAGTTATATAACTTTTAAAAATTATTCCAACGTTAATTTCACATTTCATACCTCTCCGTTGGGCGAAGTTGATTATTATGAACCACGAACAGCTGGAAGGTATTTTAAACGGACTAAAAACTTCTTTACTAATTTTGATTTCAATTCAGATTATCGAAAAAAAATAATATTTTCTGGGTATATTTGGGCTGGATCAACAGGTTTAATTTCAAAGTCTATTGGCTACAATCCTTTTTTTGGAATTGGCTCTGGCTCACAATTTAGAATTTCAGATAAATTAACTCTTAAATTAAATTTTCAATATTCTCAAGACAACAAAGATCGAGGTTTCGTAGCTAATGATACAAATGGTGATATTATTTTCGGAGTTCGGTACTTAACAAATGTTTCCTATGATGTAACTTTACGTTATATGTTTAAAAACAACCTGTCTTTAAGCTTATTTACGAGACATTATTGGGTGAGAGGTCGATATGTTAGCTACCATAACTTATCGATGGATGGGTTACTTTTAGATGACACAAAATACAATGAAAATCATAGTTTTAATTACAATACAATTAATTTGAACTTAGCATTTGATTGGCAGTTTGCCCCAGGAAGTTTTGTAAGTTTAGCCTGGAAAAACAACATCAATTCTGATGGTAGCGAGTTAATCAATAATTATCGGAAAAACTTAAGTGAAACCTTGAGCGCAAGTCAACTCAATACGATTTCATTAAAGGTAATTTATTACTTCGATTTTCTTTATCTTCGAAAGTTCAAACAGAAAAAGATTTAGGTGGTTATTGTCGAAATTTCTATTTTATTAAAGTATAAGTTATTACAACCCTAAATCCAATATTCGGACGTCCTTCAATGATTCCTTCGTTTTTATCTTTTGCATAAATTTTCAAATCCTCTTCAGAATCCATCCAACTTCCGCCTGCAGTACCTGGATTCACACGATTTCCATTACTATTATATATCATTTCTGAAACATTTCCACTTAAACAATACAAACCTAAATTCGAAGGATTATAATTATTAACCTTTGTGGTGTATTCCGAAATTCCTTGTACCGCTCCAGCAGTTGTAACTTGATTCTTATCAATATTTTTACAAGCTATGCTATCCAAACTTCCAGTATATCCTTTTAATAGAAAATTAGCTAAAAAACAATTGGATGGGTTTACTATTTTATCAGTATTCCATGGATATAAATATTTTGATCCTAGATTAGAAGCCGCGTAAATCCATTCTGTTTTCGAAGGAATTCGTACATCGTTATATTTCTTTTCATTTTTCGTACCAACATATTTTATCATCTCTGCTGTCAACCATTTCGTGTACATTTCAGCTCCTTCTCTAGAAATATTCACAACGGGATAATTATTAAAAGCTTCATGAGAAAAATACATATCTTTCATTTTGTTATCCTCTCCCCATTTCAATTTTAGCCATTGAGATTGATCAGGTTTTGCTTTTAAAAATTCGTCCTTCCTTCCTTGAATTAACAGATCAAATAAAAAAGTACGATATTCTAAATTAGAAACTTCTGTTTTCCCCATATAAAACCCTTGAACAGAAGTCTGTTTCCCATTATAATCAAAGGTACCGCTCGGTACATAAGTATAAACATCATTGTTAAATTTTGATAAGTTCTTAAGCATACTTTTCTTTTGCTTTTGATTGGCTTTGATTTCATCTTCTGTTAATTTGGGAAAAACATATCCATCCTCCTCATTTTTTATTAATTGAGGTTTAAGCGGTGGGGTAATTTTTGGCGTGTAATTTTCGTTCGGATAATTGACATCTATAAGATTTCTAAGGGTCATTGATTCATCTTCATGTGAATCATATACCGTATTTTCACAAGGCGTAATGAACATTTGTTCACTCTGTTTTTCAACCATTTGAGTTGGTGCCTTTTGTTGTTTGAAAACAGTTTTTTCTTTCGGTAAAACAGTTTTATTTTTATTATTTAATTCTTTATTAGATAAATGTAAATTACTAATAATCAAAAATGAAATTGCTATTGTACTTAATGTTGATATAATCATAATTCCTTTTTTAGTAGTAAAAAAATGAACTCTTTTAGTGTTATCAAGCGAATTAATTTTTCCACTTAATGCATTCAAAAATTGTCCTTTTGTCTCGTTAAAAGAAGCCACAGGTTTTTGTTCTCTGGCGATTTTGAATAAATGATCAATATTATTTGGTTTATCCATGTTGCACTTCCCCTGTTTTTAATTCGGACTCAAAAGTTAATATCTCTGTTAATTTTTCTCTTCCCCGTTTTAATCGTTGCTTGACAGCTGATTCTGAAGCATTTTGAATTTCTGCAATTTCTTTAATACTGAATCCGGATATTTCAAAAAGAATCAAACTTTCCCTTTGATCATCTCCTAATTTTGCTAAAGATTCATACAAAAAGTAAATTTCAACTTCTAAATCTGTTTGCGCATGATTATCCTGTTTTTTGAGAATACTTCCATCAATTTCTAATCTTACTTCTGACTTCTTTCTGTTTTGATTTGCTAAAATTCGAACACTGATTGAAAACAAAAATGATAAAAATGCCTGAGAAGATTTTAACGTCTCAAATTTCTCATAAGCAACAAGTAAGGTTTCGTTCATCAAATCTCGAAACTCCATATCCCCATAAACTCTTGCTCTGCAGAAGCGTTCGAACCTATCATGAATCGGCTCGTAAAGTTTTAGAAATTCTTCCTGTTTAGAATTTATCATTCGAATTAATCTGTGTTTTAAGTGTAGGTGTAAGAAGTCAGACAAAAGTTACATTCAATACTAATTTTTATTTTACCCACATCAATTTTTCACGCTCAACTTTCATTCTCATAAAACCAAAAACAACCGTTATTAATTGTCCGTTAATTTCTTCAACAGTTCCGCTTTGCTTTGTCGCTATTAATTTAACAGTAGAACCAATCGTAATTTTTTCACGTTGGTATTCATCTTTTTCAAGAATAACTTTTTTCTTTTTAGTATTTTTTTTAGGAATATTTGCTTCCGATTTTAATTTTTCAATTCGAAGGTGTTCTTCAATTTTTGATTTTTCTACAGCAATATATTTCGTGATTTCATCCAATAAAGGTTTGTTAACTTCTTTTTTTCTCGATTTAGAAACATAACGTTGAATAAAAGAAACCATTTTTTTACCACTCGAAATGAATTTATTATTGATTTCATTTACTTCTTGCAGAGATTTTAACTTTTCTTCCAGTTTACTTTTTTTCTCTAAATATTCATTTTTAGCTTTTTGAGCTGTTTCTTGTGCTTCTATATGCTCTTTATTCAAGTGTTCAAGATATGTTTTTTCTCTTTGAAGTTCATTTAATAATTTATCCATTCGAACTTTACGATCATCCATTCTACTTTTAGCGTCTTCGATAATTTCCATCGGAATACCATTGATTTGGGCTACTTCAAATGTAAATGAGCTCCCAGGTTGTCCCAAAGAGAATTTATACAAAGGCTCCAAAGTATCAGTATCAAACAACATACAACCATTGATTGCATTTCGAAGTTGATCTGCTTTTAGTTTAATATTTGCATAATGTGTCGTAATAACACCGTAACATTTTTTATTATATAAATTTTCAAAAAAAACTTCCGCCAAAGCTCCTCCTAATTCTGGATCAGAGCCTGTTCCGAATTCATCCAATAACAATAGCGTTTTACGATTTGCTACTTGTAAAAAATAATTCATTCTTTTTAAACGGTAAGAATAGGTGCTTAATTCGTTTTCAATAGACTGATTATCACCTATATCCGTTAAAACTTGTTGAAAAAAACACATTTTACTATTTGAGTCAACTGGAACTAATAAACCTGCTTGCAACATAATTTGTAACAATCCTATCGTTTTTAAAGTAATACTTTTTCCTCCTGCGTTTGGTCCTGAAATAACCAACATACGGGAAAATTTATCCATGTATAAATATTGTGAAAAAGTTTTTTTACCGTGTAATTGATTATTTTTCCATAATATAGGATGAACTGCATTTATCAATTCTAAGGTTGTTTCACTTTGAATTGCAGGTAAACTACACTTTAAGTCTAAAGCTAATTTTGTTTTGGCATTAATAAAATCAAATTCAGTTAATATTTTTTGGTATTCATTGATCAATGGCAACAAGTGAGCAATATCTCGGGTCAATATTTGAAGAATTCTATAAATTTCTTTTCGCTCATCATCTAATAATAGCTCATATTCGTTATTTAATTCAACATTGCAAATAGGTTCAATAAACGTTAAACTTCCCGTTTTTGATGAGCCAACTACTGTTCCTGAAACTTTTCTTTTATGTGTTGACATTACTGTTAGCACACGTCTTTCATTCACAAACGCTTCACGAGTGTCCCCTAATAAATTGTCTTTCGTTAATCTTCTTAATTCTTTGTCAAAATTTTTATTTATTTGATTTCGAACCGTTTTAATTTCTTGCCTAATTTGAAATAAGATTGGTGAAGCATCATCTTTAATCGCTCCCTTTCGATCAAAAACTTTATCTATTGCATCAATAATTTCGGTTGAATAATATGCTTCTTTTAATATTTCAGCCAATAAAGGATATTCTTTCTCTCGTTTATCAAAAAAATATATAATTGTATTGACTAAAATAGATGCCCTTGAAATTCTATAAAATCCCTCCTGTGACAATACGGCATTTCGAATTGGAAGTAATTTAATTTCAGTTAATAATTCATCAAAATCAAGGGATGGGAAATTTTCACCTTCACTCCGAAGCATAAAAAATTCATTGACACGATTCAATTCTTTGGTAATTTCATCAAAGCGATTAGAAGGCGTTAATACTGCTAATCTTGAAGCTGAAGTCTGACCTACGGCGTATCCTGTTAACCACTCTCTAATAGTAGAAAATTCAAGATCTTTTAATGTTTGTTCATCAAATGAAGTATTCATAAGGTAAAAATAAGGGAAAGAAATAAATCCCCATAAATTATCCTTAAAAAATCTATTTTTTTATTATTGTAACAGTTCCATTTACATCCGAAATTTCAGAAGAATTAAACTTAACTATAAAATAATATGATCCAACAGGAAGTACTTCATTGTTAAAAGTACCATTCCATTTATTTTTTTCATAAGTCCCTTTTTCAGATTTAAAAATTAAATTTCCCCAACGATTATATATTTCAACCTCATTTTGAGGAAAATTTATATCTATATTTTTTAACTCCCAAACATCATTTGTCAAATCATTGTCTGGTGTAAATGCCGTTGGTATTTCAAATAAGCAATTATTTACATTGTAATTGACTTGGGTCATTTCACTTTGGCAATTTCCCAATGTTTCTATCACAAAAAAAGAATATGAACCTGCTTGATTTTCAGAAATTAATGTATCTCCAATTGCTACTATAGTTGTTAATGAATAATCTATATACCAATTAATAATTCCTCCTTGATTTGGAGTCGTTGTTAAAATTATTTTTTCTGATGAACAAATCGTTGGAGAATAATTAATATTTGGAGCGGATGGTGTAATTGGAATTGTTAATATTTCTGTGGTTTCAAATGGACACATCCCCGATGTTGCATATATGATTGCATAACTACTTCCTGAAATAGCATTTTGAACTTTACCTGTAATTGTGTCTAATATTGTACCATCTGAAGGTAATGATTGAAATGAAAAAACACCTCCAACTATGCCTGTAACCGTTGCTGTTCCCCCACTACAATTCGGAGTCAATAAAAAATTGGCATCATCTCTTGGTGAAACTGTAACTGATTGAACAGATGAATTTGGACATTGACCATTTGTAGTGTAAGCAATTGAATAAGTTGAATCGTTTGAGGCATTTGTTAATATTCCATCTGAAGTATTTAATTGGGCTCCATCATTCGGTAATGTTTGAAAAGAAAACGTTCCTCCAGACAATCCTGTGATAATTGCCGTTCCTCCGTTGCAATTAGCCATAATTGAAAAATTTGGATTGTCTTTAGGATTAATCGTTATTGAAATTGAATCAATTTGACTGCATCCCGTTCCACTAACAGTTGTCGTTACAACATAAATTGAATTTATCGGTCCATTGGTGTTATTAGATAATATAATCGATGGATTTGAAATAGTATCGGAATCTAAACCAATATTTGGAGTCCATGAATATTGAAAACCAGATGTGTTTGACATCCCAATTTGTCCAGATACCAGAGAACACAAAGATGTATCATTTCCTGCGTTTGATACTGGTTGTGGATAAATTTGAAAAGAGACCGTTGAAGAAGTTGTATCATTACAATAATCAACAGCGCTAAATTTCAAAGTTATAATACCAATTTCATTAATTCCAGGGGTATAAAAAGTAGATAAATCATTTGGTGAAGAAAATATACCTGTTCCTCCAGACCAATTTACATTGATATAATTTCCAGCTAAAACATTCCCTGTTAAAAAATAGGAATTTGTATTACAATCAATACTACCTACTGGATTAATCGAAGTTGAAATAGGAACAAATGGAGCTTGACATCCGTTATTAAAATAAGTTGCTGTTCCATTAAATTCATAAGCTACAGCCCCCCCATCTCCTGCGCCAGGAAGTCCTGAACTATTTAACAATAAAGACCTGTCGTATTGAACAGTGTCCGCATACCCCGTAATAGTATTGGTTAAAACTAAAGTACGAGTAGAAGATACAGCGTTGTAATTCACAAAATGTCCAGCCGTATTGCCAGCACATTGGAAAACAACATATAACGTATCGGTTAGATTGGCAAAATAAGAAGGAATAGCTGTAAAATCTGTACTGGTAATAATTAATGCTTTAGAATTTGCTGGAATAATTCCGCCTATTGGCTCTATCAATTTACCACAATGGATAATATCAGTGTTCAATAAAGCAATATTATTTGTTGAAGTTGCCGTTGTGCAAAAACCTAAAAAACTAATTCCATTCGGCCAAAAACCATTTTGAATTACTCCAGAAGCACCTGCCCCATCAATTCGAATATTAATAATATTTAAAGGATTAGGACCATTTCTAAAAACAATCATTTCATTTTTCCCCTCATTTCCACCATCGCAACCATCAACTAATATACTTTCAATTTCATATTCAGTTGATGGAGATTGACTAAATAGATTTACTGAAATACAAGAAATTAATGCTATTAACCTCACAAACGATAAAACGTTTTTCATAGTAATAATAAATAAATTAGTTTTATTTTATTTTTATGAAACGGTTTCGAAAAAATCAGGTAAATTTCTCTATAGGGTTATCATTCCATAAGTAATTTAATTTTAATTCATTAAATCCAAATTACTGTACAAATATAGATTAAGAATTTTGAATAAATATTAAATTTTTGTTGCTTTTTTGTTTAATATTTAACTTAACGCATTTAGTTCAGGATAAATAATAAGAAGTTATTAATAAATTAAGTTCGATTCAGAAACGCCATTTTTATATTCCAAATCTTCATTAAAAAATGGATCAAAAAATATTTAGAAACCAATTTCAACTAGTTCGCTTTTTAAAAGTTGATTTTTAGGAAAAACCTGCATTTTTTTGGTTGATTTATTAATTATTAATATTTCAGTTTCACTCTCCAAACATAATTCCAAATCATGCGTTGAAATGATGATACATAAATTCAAAGAAGAAGCTATTTTTTTCATTTCTTCCATAACTATTTTACGATTGGCATAATCTAAAAAAGCAGTAGGTTCATCCAAGATAATAATAGCTGTTTCCTGACAAATAGCTCTGGCAATAGCTGTTAATTGTCTTTCACCATCGCTTAATTCAGTTGTATTTAAATCTGCCAATTTTTCGATATTTAATTGGTGAATTGATTTATTTACAATTTCCATATCTAACAACGAAAGCCTTCCTAAAGCATTGGTGTATGGAATTCTACCCAACCCCACATAATCTTTCACTTTAAGATATTCAATGCCATCAAATTTTGAATTCACAAATGCAATCAGTGTTGATTTTGTATATCTATCAATCTCTAAAATATTTTTATCATCCACTTTTATCAAACCTTGAATCGCTGGAATATTTCCCTGAATCGTTTGTAAAAAAGTTGTTTTTCCGGCTCCATTTGCCCCTATGAGAGAATACACTTTTCCTCTTTCTAAATGAATTTCTTCAATTGAAAACAAACATTTTTTATAACCAATTTTAACTTGCTTTATTTCAATCATGCGAGTCTTTTTAAAACAATTGCAATTACAAAAGGAGCTCCTATAATAGAAGTTAATGCGTTTATAGGAATGTGAATTGAACTTTCAACCAATTGAATAATAATATCACAGCTTATTAAAAACAAACTACCAATAAAAAAACATCCTAACATTAATATTCCATGAGATTGTGTTTTAAAAATCATTTTAACTAAATTCGGAACAGCTAAACCTACAAAAGCAATTGGCCCACAAAATGCAGTTATTACCCCTGTTAAAATTGCCGTGATTATTATTAATGCTAATCGTACATATTTTACATGTATCCCTAAAGTTAAGGCCTGACTTTCTCCTAAAACTAAAGCATTCAATGGCTTAATAACAAAAAGAGAGCTTATTGCCCCAATCATTGAAAAAAAGAGGATAATGGACAAATCTTCAAATTCTACTTGTTGCAAAGACCCCATTGACCACATTGTAAACTGCTTTAATTCTTGAGGATCACTCAAAGATTGTAAAATCGAAACAATTGCACTCGCAAAACCGCCAAGCATAATACCAATTAACAGTAAAGAAATGTGAGACTTAACTAAATAAGAAAACGATAGGATAATCATTCCAAAAATAAAAGCCCCCAGTAAAGAACTCGAAATTGTCCCCAAATTTGAAGTCAAAAAAGGAATTCCACTCATAACACTAAATGCTACAAATAAACTCGACCCTGAATTAATTCCTAAAATATAAGGTCCTGCTAAAGGATTATTAAACATCGTCTGCATGAATAATCCTGCAATAGACAAGCCTCCACCAGCAATTACCGCTATAACCATGCGTGGAATTCGAAATTCTCTGACTATTACTTCTGATGTATTTGTATCATTAAATTGAAAAATGGCATTCCAAAAATGTTTAAACTCAATATTTATTTCACCTGAAAACAAATGAATCCCTAACAATAAAGGCAGCAAAGCAATTAATATTAGAAAGATAATTTTATGTTTTCTATTTAAAATCATTTTGTTAACTGCTTATAAAAATAATAGTTTTTTGTTAATTTAAGTTCTGGATGTAAAATTTGAATTAAATCGGAAAGGACATGTTGTGGTTCAATGGCACTTCTTTCCCAAAATTCATTCCCAGAATATGAATAACTGTAAATTTTATTTTGTTGGTAAGCTTGAAAATATGCAAATTTTGATTGAAAATCATACAATTCTTTTTTTGAAGCTACCCCTGGATTAAACCAAAATTCAGTTTCCCGATTATCTTTTAATATTTGCTCAAAACTATGCTGTATGCTCCCTGTCCCTTTGGTGTTGGCATAAACGTATTTTCCACCAGCATCTTTAAATAAAATCGCATTAAAACTTTCTCCCGCAGGTGAATTCCAAACATCTCCCCCCATATTCCCACTAAATAAAGTCGGGTGTTTTTGTGCTTTTTTTGCTTTTTGAATCAAATCAGTGTATTCTTTCTCAATTTTTGTAAAATATGTATTCGCCTCTTGTTCTTTCCCAGTTAAAATTCCATATAATTTAATCCACTCCGCTTTTCCTAAAGGGTGTTTTTCTTTCCAATCATATACTGCTAAACAATAAATATTCATTTTCTCTAATTGTTTTTCATGCGGAAAAGTTGTTCCAAAACCACTATAAAACAATAAATTTGCATGCGATTGAATAATTAACTCTACAGGAATACCATTCTCATCGCCCATTTCTATTACTTTTCCTTTTTTAAAATTTTTAAGAACAGTTTGATCTTGAACATAAATATGATTTGAAACACCAGTGACTAATCTTGTTTCTTTTAATTTTGCTAACATTCCAATTTGAGTTGCAGAAAGCGCTATGATTGATTTTATCGGTACTTGAATCGCTGTGTAACCTGTCGGAATATTATCTAAAGATGATTTCACAAAAGCAAATCGTTTTTCAATCTTTTTACTTTCAGGATTTACCAAATGAAATAATTGAATTCCATTTTTTTCAAAAAGTTCATACGTTTCAGCATATTTTAATTTCGATTTTTCATTTAATTTTTCTGT
Organism: Flavobacteriia bacterium; assembly: GCA_016178305.1. Taxonomy (GTDB): domain Bacteria; phylum Bacteroidota; class Bacteroidia; order Flavobacteriales_D; family Crocinitomicaceae; genus CAIUKX01. Next base: position 40,075 of record JACOTM010000112.1, read on the forward strand.
ATTATCAACTTTTGAAACGCATGCATTTAGTAATGTTAACACCACCAAACTTTGAATAAACCTTAATCTCATCCTCTTTTTACTAATTTAATTTTATAATCGGAAGCCATCATCGTGAAAGCCATTATTTCATGAACTTCGTCAAACGGAGTCATTAATTCAATCCTATAATGTTTTGAAATCGTTGATAATATTAATTTCATTTCCAATAAGGCTAAATTTTTACCCGGACAAAAACGTGGTCCAGATCCAAAAGGGATATAAGCATCTAAATTATGCATCGGACAACCATGATCCGTTTTTCGCAACCATCTCTCAGGGTTAAAATCTTTTGACGAAGAGAAATTAACGTCCTCATTTGCACCTTTGCGAGAATTTAAAATAATCTTCGCTCCTTTCTTGAATTGTAATTCTTTAACAGTAACATCTTTAGAAGCTTCTATTAACAACAATGGAGCAACTGGTTTCATACGCATCGATTCATTAATTACCGCCTCAGTGTAGCTTAATTCAGAATGCTTTTCATACGTATTTAAAAATGAATCAGTACCAAGAATGGCATCTGCTTCTTCATTTAATTTATCTTGAATATCTGGACGTTGACTCAATAACAAAATAGCCCAAGCCATCGAATGAGCAGTAGTATCTTCTCCTGCCATTAACAAAGTCAATAAATTTCCTTTAATCTCTTTATCTGAAAACAAATGTTCTTCTTCTGCTGCTACTATTATCGCTTCTAATAAATTATCAGGATTTAATTTTAAAATTGGATTTAGTTCTAACCTTTCTCTTCCTACAGCTATGAATTGATCGATTAATTTATCTATTTCATGCACTGCTATATCAAAATCTTTGTCTTTTTTTGACCGATATATTTTATGAAAAGGTATAGGTTCATTGATGCGTTTAAATATTACAGGAAACAATTTCTCCATGTGCTCTTGAATTATTCCTCCTTCTTGCTCCAAGGTATTCATTTCTTGTCCAAAAACTAAAGAAGTTGTAACATCAACAGTAAATCTCAATAAATCATTTTGAATACAATATTCTTCATTTCGTGAAGCAACATTTTCCATTTTATTATAAAAACGTTCTAATGTTTTAACAATTGAAGGAAAAAACTGCTGTTGATGTTTAACATCTAATCCTTTCGCAACGATTTTACGATGAATCTTCCATTCTTCTCCTTCTGCATTAAAAACACCGTGAACCCCTTCTGCTCTTAAAACTTTATCCATTTTTTGCAATCTTAAAAAATCATCCGGGCGCGCTTTTAAAATTGCTTGAATAATATCCGGCTTTGTAATTACTGTAAATTTAGAAGGACCTAATTTCAATTGATAAATTTCCCCGTATTGATCAACCCAATTTTCTATATATTGATGCAATTTATCAAACTTAATTTGATGAAGATTACCTATAAATGGCAGTCCTTTTGGACCTGTTTTTTTTATTTTTTCGTAACTCATAATGCTAAATAAGGAAGGTTAAAGGTAGTAATTTTTAAACAATAGTGGTGTTTGAATTAGGCATTAGTCATTAGTCATTAGTCAATAGGCAATAGTAATAGTTAATGGTTTGTCGATTATAAAATTTGTTAATTATTTCATTAAATCTTAAATGTTCGTAAGTATTTTAGATTTTAATGGCTTTCAAAAAAAATATTATTTTCTTTTTCTTAAATTTGTAATACGAATTTCAAAACAATTAAATTCCTTTCAATGAGTTATTTAGATGAATTAAATGAAAGTCAGCGTTTGGCTGCGGAGTCTATTTATGGTCCCAATATGGTAATCGCTGGTGCAGGTTCGGGTAAAACGAGAGTCCTTACCTATAGAATTGCACACATGTTGGATCAAGGAGTTGACCCATTTAATATCATGGCTTTGACTTTTACAAATAAAGCAGCCAAAGAAATGACTGAAAGAATTGGTAAAATTGTTGGCGGATCTGAAGCGAAAAATATCACAATGGGGACTTTTCACTCTGTTTTTTCCAGAATATTAAGATACAATGCCGATCGATTGGGCTACCCTCAAAATTTTACAATTTATGATACACAAGATTCTAAAAGCGTGATTAAAGATATTGTAAAAGGATTAAGTTTGGATGATAAAGTTTACAAACCAAGCATCGTATTAGGAAGAATATCGTCCGCAAAAAATAATTTAATTTCTCCTGAAGCCTATGCTCAAAACGAAAGTATATTGGCAGAAGATGCTATTTCAAAACGTCCTGAAATGGCACGTTTATACAAAACGTATGCGCACAGATGTTTCAAATCCGGTGCCATGGATTTCGATGATTTACTGTATATTACAAATGTACTTTTTAGAGATTTTCCTGATGTTTTAAGTTATTACCAACAAAAGTATAAATATGTCTTAGTCGATGAGTACCAAGATACAAACTATGCTCAATATTTAATAGTCAAAAAATTAGCGGCTGTGTACGAAAATATTTGTGTTGTTGGTGATGATGCTCAAAGTATTTATTCTTTTCGAGGAGCAAATATTCAAAATATTTTAAATTTCAGAAATGATTATCCTGATTTTAAAATGTTTAAACTCGAACAAAACTATCGTTCAACTAAAAACATTGTAGAAGCAGCGAATAGTGTTATTGCTAAAAATCAAGATCAAATTCAAAAAAATGTTTGGACTGATAATAACGAAGGAGAAAAAATAAATGTTGTTCGAACCTTAACAGATAATGAAGAAGGAAGAAAAATAGCTGATAAAATATTTGATTTAAAACAAAGTAAAGGATTATCTTATGGTGATTTTGCAATTTTATATCGAACCAATAAACAATCTCGTTCCTTTGAGGAAGCTTTAAGAAAATTAAACATCCCTTATAAAATTTACGGAGGACTTTCATTCTATCAACGTAAAGAAGTAAAAGATATGATAGCCTATTTTAGACTGGCTACAAATCCGAAAGATGAAGAAGCTTTAAAACGGGTAATCAATTATCCATTGAGAGGAATTGGAAAAACTTCAATTGAAAATATCATCATTGCAGCAGATAAATACAATACAAATATATGGGATGTAATTTCAGATTTTAACAGCTATCCAATTGCTTTAAACCAAGGTACAAAAAATAAAATTTCTGAATTTGTAACCATGATTCAAAGTTTTCATGCACAACTTGAACGTATGAATGCTTACGATTTAGCACAACTCATCGCAAAATCTTCTGGTGTTTTGAAAGATTTGTACACTGAAAAAGACAAAGGTCCCGAAGAAGTTGAACGATACCAAAACATAGAAGCTTTATTAGCGGGTATTAAAGAATTTTCAATTGCAGATGAAGGAAGTGATTCTATGAAATTACTTTCCGAATTCATGCTAGATGTTGCTTTGTTAACTGATGCAGATCAAACACAAGATGAAGAAATCAATTTTGTAACGATGATGACGATTCACTCCAGTAAAGGGCTAGAATTTAATCATGTTTATTTAGTTGGGCTGGAAGAAAATTTGTTTCCCTCACAAATGGCATTACATTCTCGAACGGAATTAGAAGAAGAAAGAAGACTGTTTTATGTTGCTGTCACAAGAGCACGTGAAACTTGTACGTTATCTTATGCCACTTCTCGCTTTATCTGGGGAAATTTGGTAACTTCTGAACCAAGTCGATTTATTGATGAAATTCAAAAAGATTATTTACATTTTGAGACACAAGTTAGACCAGGAGGAAGATCTTTAAATAACCGAGCTACAAGTGGATTTGATAGACCTATTTCCAGTGGATTAAATCGAAGTTTAGGTTTAAATAACAATCAAAATTCAAATACTAGCTCCCATTTAAAACCAATGTCTCAAGTTAGACCAACAGCAACCAAAGTAGCAGCAACTAGTCTTGATTTAAAAGTTGGTTACAATGTTCAGCACGCCCAGTTTGGCACAGGGAAAGTTACAGCCATTGATGGACAAGGCAATGATAAAAAAGCAACTATTTTTTTTCCTGGAAAAGGAGCCAAAAATTTATTATTAAGATTTGCTAACCTGACCGTTTTAGAAGATTAAAAAATTAATTTTCATCGTACATGTTGTCTGTACCGATTGAAGATAAAATATGTTTAATTCAGTTAGGGTTTAATGTTATTTAATCATTTGAAGATAATGGTGCTTCTAAAAATTCACCACAACCGATATAAAATTGATTATTTTCTGTAATTAAATAAGCTTTTCCGCGATTTAATCCTTCCCCTAAATCATGAAAACAAGGGCAACTTTCTGCACTTTCAGGATCGAAATATTCAAGAACCAACACTGCTGTTTTTCCATTTTCTCCTTTTAAAACCCACGATTCGGCAATTTCAGTAGAAGAACCTTCAGGAGCAGGTTTACTCACTAAAGTATAAGCAAATGAATTTTCACCAACATATAATACAAAATTTTTACCTCCATCCCAATCCAAAGTCCAAGCAGGTTCTTGACCACTTGCGATAACCGTTTGTGCTTTTGCAATGATTGTAAATCCGAAAACAATAACTAATAAAAAAAATATTTTCATGGTGTTTGATATTTGTTAGAGAAATATACGATTTAATAATTGATTTGTTTCATTGAATACGAACTATTTAACAAAGTGTTATTTTGAGATGATTAAATGTCATTTTGAATTAACATTTTGTTATCTCAAATTTTATAATCGATAATTATGCCACAATTTTATTTATTGAATTTTATAACCTCAGTTCGATTGCCCTCATTGTAATACAGAGCAAATAGATTCCTCAATAACGTTACATCTACGTTGCGAAAAACCGATAAATTGAACACCTCTTAATTATTATCCAAAGCAGAAGGGTTGTATTTTTCAGCAATTGTTTTTAGTATGTTTATTTCTGCTTCTGAAAGTGAGACTCCTCTACGAATCATCATATTATTAGCGTATTCTATTGCCTTATTAAATCTAAAAGGCACCATTTTCACTGGCTCTCCCCAAGTAAAAGAAGGGATTAATTTGTCAGGAAATCCAGCACCATAAATATTTGAAGAAACACCTACAACTGTTGCTGTATTAAACATCGTATTGATTCCACATTTACTATGATCTCCCATGCAAACGCCCATAAATTGAATATCTGTTTTTTCTTCTTTTTCGGATTCAAAAGAATAAGTAGCTACATTTCCATAATTGTTTTTTAAATTTGAAGTATTCGTATCTGCCCCCAAATTACACCACTCGCCTATCAATGCATTTCCTAAAAAACCATCATGTCCTTTATTTGAATATGCTTGAAAAACAACATTATTTACCTCTCCTCCTACTTTACAATAAGGCCCTAAAGTCACTGCACCATAGACTTTTGTCGCTAACTTTAAAGCACTGTGTTCACACATTGCTAAAGGACCTCGAACAACAGACCCTTCCATTATTTCAGCGTCTTTCCCTATATAAATCGGTCCTGTTTGCGTGTTCAATATCGAAGCTTCAACAACAGCTCCTTCTTCTAAAAAAAGAAGTGACTTATCTCCAATTACGATGTTTGTATCTGAAATTGGCTGTGATTTTCTCCCTTCAGTAATTAAATCAAAATCTGCTTTTAAAACTATATCATTTTTTTGATACAAATGCCATCTATTTTCTATGACAACTGGTTCAACACCTTTAAATTCAATTTTATGAAATCCATTTCCTTTTTTTGCAATCCAAAGTCCTTTGAATTCTAGTTGCGAATTCGCTTCTAAATGACATATTGACGCTACAATGTCTTCATTCGGAATTATTTGAACATTAACAATTGTTCCCTCTTCTAAATTCAATGGAAATTTTTCTTGTAGGTATTTTTCTGTTATAAATGAAACAATTGCATCTGGTAAAAACAGATTCCATCTTTCATTATTCGTAAAAATCCCCATTCTCAAATTTCCTAGGGGACGAGTTAATGTTAAAGGTGCAAAACGTAAATGCAATCCATTATCATGCAATTTGATTTTCATTTTTCAGAGTTTGAGAATTACTAAAAGCAAAAAGAAGTGTAAATGTAATCAAGCCATTCAAAATCAACATTTCATTTCCAAAAAGGTAACCATTGAACCATTCGACGGAATTTCTGTCAAGTAAATAGCAAATCATTGGAGAAAGTATGCAAACGATCGGAACCATTACATCTTTCAAAGCTCTTTTGGTTAAAATACCAAACGAGAACAAACCTAATAATGGACCATAAGTATAACCTGCTATAACAAAAATTAAATCAATGATACTTTTATCATTTTTCCATTTAAAAAAGAAAACTAAAGCTGTAAATAACACAGCAAAAGCTAAATGTATTTTTTTTCTAAGTTTTGTTTTTTGAATTTCATTTAAATCTTTTCTTCTTTGAAAACCAAGAATATCGATGCAAAATGATGATGTCAATGCGGTAATGGCTCCATCAACAGAAGGAAATAAAGCAGAAATAAGACCAATAATAAATATGATAAAAATACCTAATGGCAAATGCTGTTGCACAATTGAAGGAAACATATCATCGGGCTTAAATTCCCATCCATTTTGTTGGGCAAACAAATACAAAATACCACCTAAAAATAAAAACAAAGCATTAACCAATAATAGAACAAATGAAAATGACAATATATTTTTTTGCGCATCTTTTAAATTTTTAACACTGATGTTTTTCTGCATCATTTCTTGATCTAAACCTGTCATTGTAATTGTTATAAAAGCCCCCCCTAAAATATGTTTTAGAAAATAATCTTTTTTCAAAGGATCTGTTCCCCAAAGACTTGTCATGTTTTTATGTTCTAAATTTGACCATAATGTTGACCAATCCCATCCTAAAACATCTTTTATTGAAAAAATACAAACAACCAATGCCAATAACATAAATATCGTTTGTAATGTGTCTGTCCATACAATTGTTTTGACACCTCCTTTAAAAGTATATAACACAATCATCGTCATAATTAAACAAGTTGTGAACCAAAAAGGCAAATCTAATTCATTAAACACAAATATTTGCAAAACATTGATAACCAAATACAAACGAACTGTAGCACCTAAAGTACGTGAAATGATAAAATAACCTGCTCCCCATTTGTAAGCTTTGAAACCTAAACGATATTCTAAATAGCGATAAATAGATGTTAAATTGTAACGGTAATAAAGCGGTAACAATACGTAAGCTACTACAAAATATCCGATAAAAAAACCTAGAACCAATTGGTAATAATGCCATCCTCCAGTTCCAACTGCCCCAGGAACAGAAATAAAAGTTACACCAGATAAAGATGTCCCGATCATTCCAAAAGCAACTAAATACCAAGGACTTTGTTTATTTCCTGAAAAAAAAGAGTCTGAATCAGCACCTTTAGAAGTGAAAATAGAAATTCCAATTAACAAGCCGAAATAAAGAATTAAAATTGTAATAATCAATATAGAAGACATATTTTCAATTTATTTGAATTACAAATATACAAATCAAGATAATTTTAAACTTTAACTACTTTAACAAGTTGTGAGCAATAGAATGTTTAGAATTGAAAACATAATCTGAATCACATAAATTATACAAAAAAACAAAGTCGTAACCTACTTTTCAAGACGCTGTGAGAATTTCTAAAAATGAACATAAGAAGGTTAATTGAAAATAAAAAGCCGATAAATTAATTACCGGCTTCAATATTATTATTAACTCGATTAAAAATTTGCAATCAGATTTTAATCGAACTAGATTGTTTTTTAATTAAAAACCATTCACTCCATTTACAGTCGTATATTTTAATACATTTTTTTTGTCCGGGTGAATTATAGCAAAAGCAGATTGAACGGCCAATGTTCCTTCGTGAAAGCCGCATAAAATTAATTTCAATTTATTTTCATACGTATTTACATCGCCGATTGCATAGATTCCTGGGATATTTGTTGAATAATCCAAGGTATTCACTTTTATCGCTCCTTTTTCAATTTCTAATCCCCAGTTTCCAATTGGACCAAGACTTGGTTTTAATCCAAACAAAGGAATGAAATGATCTGCATCGGTAATAATCTCACCATCTTTAGTATGATTAATTGTGACACTTTCTAATTGAGAACCACCATTTAAACCAACTACTTCAGCTTCTGTAATTAATTTAATTTTCCCCTCTCCAGCTAAGTCTATTACTTTTTGAACAGAATCTAAGTGCCCTCTAAACGAAGAATTTCGATGCACTAAAACAACCTCTGAAGCAATTTTTCTTTCGGTTAAATAAATCGACCAATCTAACGCAGAATCTCCTCCACCAGCTATTACACAACGTTTTCCTTTATAAAATTCAGGATCTTTAATAATATATTCCACTCCTTTATCTTCAAAGTCTTCTATATTTGAAATTGGTGGTTTTCTTGGTTCAAAAACACCTAAACCTCCTGCAATCATTACGATTGGTGCATGATGTTTCGTTCCTTTTACTGTTGTAACAATAAAAGTTCCATCTTCTAATTTATCAATTTCGGTTGCAGCTTCTCCAAGCGTAAATCCAGGTTTAAATGGCGCCGCTTGTTCCATTAAATTATCAATCAAATCACCAGCTAAAACAGAAGGAAATCCTGGTATATCATAAATTGGTTTCTTTGGATAAATCTCTGAACATTGTCCACCAGGCTGAGCCAAAGAATCGATTAAATGACATTTTAATTTTAATAATCCTGCTTCAAAAACTGTAAATAAACCTACTGGTCCAGCCCCTATTATTATGATGTCTGTTTCTATCATCTTATTATTTTTTACTATTAATCTTTATTAATCAAGTATTTAAACTGTAATTAATTTCAAAATTTCAAATTTCAGAGAACAAAGATACAAAGGAAAGAAATGAAAAACTATAATCTTTATCATATTCTCCAACACTTCCTCAAGCTATCATATAATCTCAAATTACATCATTTTCAATAATTCCAGCAGCTACTGTATTGTTTGTATTTTCATTAATTAAGATGAAAGATCCCGTTTTTCTGTTTTTTTGGAAAGCATCATAACTTACTGAATCAGCTGTCTTTATCAATACCTTGCAAAAATCATTTAAGTTAATTGTCCCATCACTTTCCAAATGCTCATTGGTATGAATATTTAATTTGCCTTGAACGTCTTTAATTACTGCTTTCGTTCGAAAACTATTTTGCTGTAACAATAATTTTTGTCCATTTACAAATGCTTTATTATCCATCCAACAAATCGTTGCTTTAACTTCTCTTTCTGAAATTATTTCTTCATGAATTCGAACAAAAGTAGCTCCACGACTGACATCTAAATCATCTTGAATATGAATAATTACTGGCTGACCTTCAAATGCTTCCTTAACATCAACTAAATTACTTTCTATACGAGTAATTGTAGTAATTGCATCTGTTGGAAAAACTTTGATTTTGTCTCCTATTTTCAAACTACCACTTAAAATATTTCCAGCATAACCTCTATAATCATGTAAATCATCTGTTTGAGGACGAACTACATATTGAACTTGAAAACGCGCCTCTGTTCCTGCTACATTTCTTTCGATTTCAACTTCTTCTAAAAACTCAAGTAATGATGGTCCTTTATACCAAATCATGTTTTCAGAACTTGAAACGACATTATCTCCCGCCAAAGCACTTGCTGGTATAAAAGATATTTTTTTCAGATTTAATTGTTTCGCAAAAATCGAAAAATCTGCTTGAATTTGTTCATAAAGAGCTTCATTGTAATTCACTAAATCCATTTTATTTACACAAACTAAAACGTGTGGAATACCTAATATTGATGCAATAATACTATGACGCTTCGTTTGATCAGTAATCCCATTTCTAGCATCAACTAAAATGATTGCCAATTCTGCATTTGATGCACCTGTAAACATATTACGGGTATATTGGGCATGACCTGGTGTGTCGGCAATAATAAATTTTCGTTTATCAGTCGAAAAATATTTGTATGCTACATCAATTGTAATCCCTTGTTCGCGTTCTGCACGAAGCCCATCTGTCAACAAAGCTAAATCAATTTCAGTATCTATTCCAGTTACTTTACTCTGTTTGGTTAGCGTTTCAATGATATCCGTTGATATTGAATTGCTATCATATAATAATCGTCCGATCAGGGTACTTTTCCCATCATCTACGTTACCTGCTGTAAAAAATCTTAATAACTCCATTTAATTAATTTTGAATTATAAATTTTGAATTTTGAATGAAAAAAATAATTCATCATCCAACATTCAACATTCATAATTATTTAAAAATACCCTCCTTTTTTTCTATCTTCCATTGCTGCTTCTGAGATACGATCATCCATTCGAGTAGCTCCTCTTTCGCTGATTTTCGTGTTTTTTAATTCAGCTATGATTTCTTCAACTGTATAGGCTTCACTTTCAATAGCGGCTGTACATGTCATATCTCCTACTGTTCTGTAACGAACATTTCTTGTTACTATCGTATCATCTTCATCAATTTGAATAAATTCATTTGTTGCCATTAATTGCCCTTGTTCCGTTAAGATACATTCACGTTCATGTGTAAAATAAATTGGAGGTAATTCAATTTTTTCACGTTGAATATAATTCCAAACATCTAGTTCAGTCCAATTACTGATTGGAAATACACGAACGTTTTCACCTTTATCAACTTTACCATTGTAGATATTCCATAACTCAGGACGTTGTTTCTTGGGATCCCACTGACCAAATTCATCTCTTACTGAGAAAATGCGCTCTTTTGCTCTTGCTTTCTCTTCATCTCTTCGAGCACCACCGATACATGCATCAAATTCAAATTCCTCAATGGTATCTAACAAAGTATATGTTTGTAACGGATTTCTACTCGGAAACTTTCCTTTTCCATCTTGAAGATTTCTTTCTTTGATTGTGTCTTCTACTTTACGCACAATTAATTTCTCCCCTAACTTTTCAGCTAATTGATCTCTATATGCAATTACTTCAGGAGCATTGTGACCTGTATCCACATGAACTAATGGAAATGGAAATTTTCCTGGACGAAATGCTTTCATTGCTAAATGAACTAAACAGATACTGTCTTTTCCACCGCTAAACAACAAAGCAGGACGATCAAATTGACCAGCAACTTCTCGTAAAATGTAAATTGCTTCTGCTTCTAATTCATCTAAATAATTTATTTTACTCATTTTTTTATTTTGATATTTTTTGATATTATCATTTCATGCATGTGGACATGCGATTAGTGGACATGCGATTAGTGGATATGCGATTAGTGGATATGCGATTAGTGGATATGCGATTAATCGCATATTTACGAGGCATGCAATCCGCATTCTTTTTTCGATTTATCTTCCCACCACCATCTTCCGCCCCTGAAATCTTCGCCTTCTTTTATTGCACGTGTACAGGGTTGACAACCAATGCTCACAAAACCTTTATCGTGTAAAATATTATATGGAATATTATTTTTTGAAATTTCAGCTTTTACATCATCCAAAGTCCAATTTAACAATGGTTGTACTTTAATTAAATTGCGTTGTTCATCCTTTTCAATCATCTCTAAATCTTGACGATTTTCAGAATGTTCAGCTCGTAAACCTGTAATCCAGCATTTCACTCCCTCTAAAGCTCTATTCAAAGGCTCTACTTTACGAATAAAGCAACATTCTTTTCTATTTTCAAGCGACTCATAGAAACTCAATGGACCTTTATTAGTCATCAATTCTTGAGTTGCTTCAACTTGTGGGAAAAATACTTCAATCGGTTGTTCATAACGAGCAATCGTTCTATTCAACACATGATATGTTTCTGGAAATAAACGACCAGTATCTAACGTAAAAACACGAATTGGTAATTTATTTACAAAAATGTGATGTGTAATAACCTGATCTTCCCAACTCAAACTCGTTGAAAAAGCAGCCTGATTAGCAAATTCATCTGCAATTGCCACTAAAATTTCTTCTAAAGAAAGTTGTTCTATGTTGTTTAGTTTCATTTTTTATTTTTTTTAGAAATTAGATACTAGACTTTAGATACTAGAAAAAATCTAAGGTCTAAAATCTAAGGTCTAGCTTCTATTTTTTTGTTGAATTATAGATTCTATGCCAATCTTCATGTGTTAACTTAATTTCACTAGCTGTTGCGGCGTTTTTGATACGTTCTTTGTTTAAACTACCTATAATTGGCAAAGCACCTAATTTATGAATCCATGAAACTGCAATTTGCTCCACATTTGAATTGTATTTTACTGCAATATCCGTTAATACATCTCTAATCGCTAAAGCTTCATTATCATGACCGTATAAAATTCTTCCGTCTGCTAAAGGAGCCCATGCCATAGGTTTTACGTATTTTTCTTTTGCTAAAGCTAAACGACCATCATGAACAGCTGAAGTATTGAATAGATTCAATTCAAAATGATTTGTAACAATATCTAATGATAAATTCGATAACAATTGATGTTCAAATACGTTAAAATCAGAAATACCGATGTGTTTAACTTTCCCACTATAAACCAATTTATTCAATGCAGAAACCACTTCATCCGCTTTCATTAAAGGATCATAATCTTTTAACAACAATACATCGATATAATCTGTATTCAACTGTTTCAATGAATTCTCTACTGTTGAGTTTAAATATTTATCCGTCAATTGATTGTAAGTAATTTTCCCTGAAATCGGATTATGAGATTTATATCCAATTTTAGAAAATAAAACTATGTCTTCACGATTTAAAGATTTACTAGCTAAAGCTTTACCAAATAATTCTTCAACTTTTCCTAAACCATAAGAATTCGATAAATCAAAACCGTTGATTCCAAGTTCTAAACAATAATTTGTAATTTCTTTAATATTAGAAACATCTAAATGTTGTTCTTCACTCCATCTCCAAAAACTATAAATAGAATCAGATATTACTGGTCCTGAATCACTTAAATACACTTTTTTCATATTTTTTTTATTAAATTTTTATTATTTCAACACCGTCAGAATTATAATTCTTAAACTCACAATAATTATGATAATTCCAACCATCAACATCATTGCTTTCACATTTAATTTTCTTGAAAGATATGCTGCAATTGGTGCTGCACAAACTCCTCCTAAAATTAACCCAACAAAAGTTTGCCAATGCGACGTACCAATTAATGTGAAAAAAGTGAAAGAACTCGCCAAGGAAACAAAAAATTCGGCTAAGTTTACTGAACCAATTATCATTCTTGGGTTTTTACCACTTGCAATTAAAGTTGAAGAAACTACGGGTCCCCAACCTCCTCCTCCAATCGAGTCTAAAAATCCTCCTACAGTTGCTAACCATCCAACATGTGTCACTTTTTGACGTTTCGAACTTTTTTTTATCACTTTCCGAATAATAATCACCCCTAAAATCAAAGTATAAACACCAACTATTGGTTTGATAAACACATTATAATTTTCAAATTCAGAAAGAATATATGCCCCTAAAACAGAACCGATTACTCCTGGAATCAATATGGTTTTAAACAGTTTATTGTTTACGTTTCCAAACCTTAAATGCATAAAACCAGAAACACCGCTAGTAAATATTTCTGAAGTGTGAACACTCATACTTGCGACTGCTGGGGAGATTCCAAAAGAAAGTAAAAATGTTGTTGCACTTACACCATAAGCCATGCCCAATGCACCATCAATCATCTGAGCAATAAAACCGCCAATCATAAAATAGACAAAATCAATTTCTAAAGATGAAATCAAAACATGCGATTGCTTGTAAATTGACTCTAAAGGAATAATCGTAAACAATAGATGCCCTGCCAACATTATTCCTAAGATTGAAGCCATATATCCAAACACTTTTTTAAAACTAAATAAATACCATGCTTTGCTTTGACTATCATGCAATTGACTAGTAAGCTTATCTAATTTTAAAACTTTTCTTTGAAAATCACCTTTCAAATGATTTCTTATTTTACTCAAATTTTCTAATGAATTATCTATTTCATTTGGAATATTATCATTAAAAATCTCTTTTAATCTTTTTGCAATTGTTGGTGATTTACCATTTGTTGAAATACCAATTTTTAAATTCCCTTTAGTTACTGTAGACCCTAAATAAAAGTCACATAATTCAGGCTTATCAGCTGCATTACATAAAATTCCCTTTGCATTCACCTCCTTTTTTATTTGTTCCGATAACTCAACATTATTTACAGCTGTAATAACCAACTGAGCTTTCTCTAAATGACTCGCTGAAAAAGCTGATTCTATCAATTCTACAAAAGGATAAGATGCTGCAAATTGTTTTAATTCATCAATAAAATTTATCGAAATAACTTTGACCTTACATAATGGTGAATTTGTAAGTATTGCTGTTAATTTTTCCAAAGCTACTTTCCCTCCTCCTACCAACACAATTGACATTTCATTCAGCTTTAAGAAAACTGGAAACAATTCATTTTTTTCTTTTATTTTACATGCTATCGAATTCATTAAAATTTAATTTATACAAAATTACTTAATTAATTTATTAATTCTATAGATTAAATAGAATATTATTTTACAAAACTTCTGTATTTCGCTAAACAAAACAGAATAAAAGTATTTAGCGTAGAATTTCCTCAAATAAATAATTACTATCAGTATATATTGCTGAAATTTCAACAACTGAACCAATTACAATAATTCCTGGACCAGAATTTATATTTGCTTCAGCGATTTCAGAAATCGAATCAATAGTTCCTATAACAGTTGATTGAGAAGGCAATGAACCATTGTAAATAATGGCAATTGCTTCATTCTCTTTTCCGTATTTTTTATAAATCTCTACTATTTCGTTCAATTTAGAAATCCCCATTAAAATAACGACCGTACCGGAAGATTTTGTCGCTACTTTTATTTCTGGATTTAATTGACCATTTGATAAAGTTCCTGATAAAACAAAAAAACTATTACTAACTCCTCTATGAGTTACTGGAATCCCAGCTAAAGCAGGCACTGAAATTGAACTTGATATCCCTGGAATTACTTCAGTTTCGATACCAAAAGCTTCAACGTACTGTAATTCTTCAGAGCCTCTACCAAAAACAAATGAATCTCCACCTTTTAATCGAACAACATTTCCACTTAAAAAAGCTTTATCTACAATTAAGCGATTGATTTCTTCTTGAGAATATACTTTAAAACCTCTTCTCTTTCCTACAAAAATCTTTTCTGCATTTGGCGCTTCATTCAATAACTCTTCATTTACCAAAGCATCATACAATATTACTTCTGCTTTTTGAATTGCTTTCAAACCTTTAATAGTTAACAATTCAATGTCACCAGGACCAGCACCAACCAATGTAACTTTCGGATTATTTTGTCTATTTGTATTCATTTTAAATCTTTTTATTTATAAAAACTAATTTTATATAGTTCTGTATATGTTATAATTAATTATTTTATTTCGCAATTTTAAACCATTTACAAAACCTAGAATGATTTTTATGCTTTTTCGTTTTCAACAATTGTCAATAAAGTTGAACGGTATTTTATCGCCTCATTTAAGAGGTTGTGCATTCGTTTATTATAATCAAGTGCAAAGACTTCTGAAGGTTCATTTTTATTGATTTGTAGGATAAAATCTGTAAAGTTTACATATCCCTCAAATTGAAAGTGATTTTCAAAGTTTTTATCAAAATCAGAAATAATTCCCGATTGGGTATTACAATGAACCTTTCCTTGAAGTAATAACGATTTAGCTGTTTGAATACCAGAAGCATAAGATTGATAAATTGCATCGCCAAATCGTCCTTCACTCAAAGATGTTTTAGCCGCATCCAACTTTTCTTCTGCATCATAAAACAAGGTCGAAACTAAATCAATTAATACTCCAGCACATTCTCCAACTCCAATTTCTGTCTTGAATTGCTCTGTTTGTCCCCAATCGATAAAATCTTCTGGTTTTAATGTTATTGTATTTGCCAAAGGTTTTAATAAATCATAGAAATATTTATTTCCTTGACGGTCATAATATTCATTAAATAATTCATCTCCCTGTTGGTTTTCTGAATAATCATTCAATAAATAACGAATGCTATCTAAAACTCTTTTGCTTGGGATTTTAATTACTTTTTCAGCGATTCTTCCAAATCCATTTCCTAGTTTACCTCCACCTAATAATACTTGTAAAGCAGGAACTGTTAATCCATTTACCTTTTGAGAACTACCATGAAATCCAATGTGTGCCAAACCATGCTGACCACATGAATTCATACAACCACTTATTTTTATTTTAATCTCTTGATTATAAATTAATTCAGGATACTCATCTTGAATTAATTGTTCAATCACTTTTGCAACATGAGTTGAGTCTGAAATACCCAGATTACACGTATCTGTTCCAGGACAAGCTGTAACATCAGCAACACTATTATAACCAGATTTATGTAAATTAATTTCTTTCAACCCATCATAAACAGCTTTCAAATTCTCTGGTAAGATATATTTTAACAAAACACTTTGATCAATTGTAAATCTTGCTTCGTCTGATGTATATTTTGCTATAATTAAAGCTAATTTTCTTGCTTGTTCAGTTGAGAAATTACCAATCAATACTTTTACGAAAGCAGCAAAATATCCAGCTTGTTTTTGTTCAACTACATTTGTTTCAACCCATTTTTTGAA
>JACOTM010000073.1 GCA_016178305.1 Flavobacteriia bacterium
CGAATGCTATAGCCGAAAGTGTTAATGCTAAAATTAAAGATGCTATTAGACAAAATAAAGGATCAAGAGATTTGGACTTTTTTCATTATAGGATTGCAATAATTATTTAAGCTCAGCACCTCAAAATAATTTTAACCCCATTTGGAATAAATACAAATTTTTCTCTTTGTAAATCGTAAATTATACTCCTATTTATTCCTTTTACTGGAATGCAATTTGCATGTAAATACCAGTTGTTATTATTATTGCTAACCATTTTAAATTAATTTTATTTTACTGATTAGTTTATAGGGTAAACAACAAAAAATATTTGAATTATGCTTTTGGGAATACTCTTTTAGGTAAAGTCTATATTTTGAAGAGTCTTTTACCTTCCTTTCAGTTATATTAACATAGTGAAAAGGGATAGGAAGTTCATCCTCTATTTTTTTTAGTTTCTTCATCATGTGAAATTAGATAATTAGCAACTTTTTCTTCTAAATAATAATTACAGGGATAAGATATCATACCAAATTGTCCAACTGGATTAATCTCTAAAAAATAATATTGATCATTAGAAGAATAAATTAAGTCCACTGAACCAGTTGATAAATTCAACTCTTTAAATAATTTAATTAATTTATCAGTAATAAATTCAGGTAGTTTATAAGGGGTGTTCCTATTTGGTCTATTCCAATCGTAATGTCGGAAATCCAATTTAGTTTTTTCATTTTCTTGAGAAAATATTGCCATTGAATAGATTTTATTGTCAAGAAAAAAGGCTCTAATTTCAATTTTTTTTATTATTTCTTGTTGAAATAAAGAATATGGGAAAAATGATGGTATCACTTCAATATTGTCAATTTTTGAAGTATACATCATATATAAGTTATCTTTATCTTGCATCATTATCCCATCAGACAATGGCTTACAAATTACATTTTTTTGATTTTTCAAAAAAATATTCAAGTTTTTTTTTGAATTTGTCACAATCGAATTTGGAATTTTTAATCCAATTTTTTCAGCTTTAGCAAGAACGTGTAATTTATCAAGTGTTGCATTTTCAGGATTAGACAACCAATTGGAGTTAGAATATTTATTAAAATACAAATTACTTGCATGTTTAAACTCTTTAGTTAAAAATTCATAAGTAGAATGAAATACATTCTTATCTTTAAAAATTTTTGATTTTAAATTAGGCAAAGGTACTCCCCATTTTCTGTACCATACAGAATGATTTAATGAATCGTATTTTTTGTTGTTACTAATTCTTATTTCTCTTTGATATTCATAAAAATCTTCAAAGTTTATTCTTAAAAATGGATGATCATACAAGTACAAATAGTCTACAACTTTATCGGTTGTTGTTTCTAAATCTTTTTTTGAAAAAATAATTACCATAAGCGTAATAAATAGGTTACCCTAAAAAGGGTAACCAGATTTTTAATCACAATTACATGTCCAAGAAGCTGTTTCTTCATCTGCTGGACAATTCCACTTATCATAAGTGATTTCTGTAAGTTTAAATTTCGTAGGTTCTCCTCTTAGACCTCCATTTATTGAAGACATATCAATTGCCTTGCTTTCAAACTTACCAGAATTAATTTTTTCTAATTTTTTCATATTATTATTATTATTTAGTTGGACATGGACAACCATCACTGTTAATAGTTTTGGTTGAAGTTTCACGATCGTTATCAGTTGTGTAAACAGTTGTTACAACAGTAGTTTCTGATCCATTTATACCACCAACAACTGTGAATAAAACTTTTTCATCTAACTGAAACTTCTTTAGTTTTAAACTTTCAAATTTTTTCATATTAAATTTGAGTTATATATCGCCTACTCTAAAAAAATACCATAACTTTGAAATAGTGCATTTTCGGCATACTACACTATGCAAAGGTGCGCACGTAATCTGGTCGGCAAAGCAGACTTTTTGCGTCTAGAAGGGGGTGTTGCCGCACTCCCTTTTTTCTTAACTATCTTAACTCTTCATAAACTTTTAAACATAAAAATCCACTTAGAGCAACTATTATCATTTCCGTTCCGCACTGAAGAATAATTCTTCTCTCCTATAAAATCAAACTAATTAATTTAGTTTGTGGTTGGTCTTCGACCTAATTCAAATTTGCAGTAGAAAATTTAACTAGTTATTTTTTGGTTTTATGTTGTTTTCTAATTCAACACATTGATAAACACTCGATTTTTTGAAATGTTAAATTTTCGATGACAACCGCTTTTCAAACGATGAAAGAGGTATTTTGATTGTTTTAAAATTCTTTCATCGCAAAAAAGTTGTTTACCACATTCAAATATAAAACAACAAAATGATTGTTATTCCAAAACAAGATACTAGGCATAGAGGCATCATTCGTTAAAGTTTCTAAATCAATTTTAACACCTAAAGATTTGAAACTTATTTTTTCTGCTGCATCAGAAATTTTCCCCTACCTTTACAAAATGGAAGAGCGTTTGGATAAGATATTAGTACAAAGAAACTTAGTTCACTCAAGAATTAGAGCTGAACAAGTCATTCAAGAAATTGGCGTTAAAGTAAATGGAAAATTAATCCATAAACCTGGAAAGAAATTCCCAATAGCGTGTAAAATTGAACTTGTATCTGAAGAAATACCTTGGGTTTCAATGGATGCTTTAAAACTTGAAGAAGCTTATAACAAATGGAAATTTGAAATAGAAAATGGAATCTTTTTAGATGTTGGCTGCTCTACTGGTGGATTTACAGAATTTTTACTTAGTGAAAAAGCATCTAAAGTTTTTGCGACTGACACTTCCAAGAATGCTTTGCATCCAAAAATCAAAGAAAATGAATTAGTAATCGATTTGACAGGAGGTCCAATTAGAGAAATCACTAAAAAAACAGCAACAGATGAATTAGACGGCTGTGTTATTAATGCCCCTTTTTTAGCGATGGAAAAAGTATTCCCTTTTATACACGGATTTTTAAAAGAAAATGGATTTGTTATAGCCCTTTTAAAACCAACTTTTGAAGCCGAAAAAGACTTCTTGAAACATGACGGAACTCTAAAAAATAATAAAGCCTTTCCGCTCATCATAGACAATATTAAAAAAATTGGAAATTTAAACAACCTTGATTATGTCGATTCGATTCAATCTCCAATCTTAGGAAATAATGGTCAACCTGAATTAATCGCATTTTTTCGTAAAAAAATCACTGTTTAGAATAAATCAAAATAAGGTATTTTGTATCTTTGTACCAAGGAATTATGGAAGGACAAAAAAAATATTTTAATGTAAGAGAAATTCGAGAGCAATTTCCTGCACTTCGCCGTTTGATTTATGGTAAAAATTTGATTTACTTCGATAATGGCGCAACATCTCAAAAACCTCAAATGGTATTGGATGCGATAAATATGTATTATTCAAAAGATAATGCAAATATCCATCGCGGAGTGCATTACATGAGTCAAAAAGCTACTACTGGATACGAAGATGCTCGTATTACGATTCAAAAATATATCAATGCTGAAAAATCTGAAGAAATTATTTTCACAAAAGGAACTACAGACAGCATCAATTTAGTCGCTTTTTCTTTTGGACAAATGATGAACGAAGGTGATGAAATTGTTATTTCTGCAATGGAACATCACTCTAACATTGTTCCTTGGCAAATGTTATGTGAAAGAAGAGGTTGTAAATTAAAAGTTGCTCCTATCAATAAAAAAGGAGAATTAATAATGGCTGAGTTTGAAGCACTGTTAAACGAAAAAACTAAAATAGTTTCGGTTACTCACATTTCGAATACTTTAGGTACAATTAATCCAATTAAAGAAATCATTCAAAAAGCCCATGCAGTTGGAGCTAAAGTGTTCATTGATGGAGCTCAAAGCATTCAGCATAAACCAATAGATGTCAAAGACTTAGATTGTGATTTTTATGCATTCTCTAGCCACAAAGTATTTGGACCTACTGGTATTGGAGTGTTGTATGGAAAAGAAAAGCTCTTAGAAAAAATGCCGCCCTATCAAGGTGGTGGAGATATGATTGCAAAAGTTACTTTTGAACGTACAACGTACAATGATCTTCCATATAAATTTGAAGCAGGAACACCTCATATTGCAGGAGGAATTTGCTTAGGGAAAGCCATTGAATTCTTATCCCAATTCGATATGGAGGCTTTGCAAAAACACGAATTAGATTTGACAGATTATGCTCAAGATATGCTATCTACTTTCGAAGGAGTCAATATTATCGGAGAGGCAAAAAAGAAAGCAAGTGTTGTTTCATTCACTGTTGACGGCTTACATCCCTTTGACATTGGTACTTTGCTAGACAAACAAGGCATCGCAGTAAGAACAGGGCATCATTGTACACAACCATTAATGGATTTTTACAAAATTCCAGGTACAGTAAGAGCATCTTTTGCTTTTTATAATACAAAAGAAGAAATTGATTTTTTCATCGAAGCTGTTGAAAAAAGTATCAATATGTTACGTTAATTATGACATTAGACGAAAAACAAAACGAAATAATCGAAGACTTTTCTCTCTTTGAGGATTGGATGCAAAAATATGAGTATATCATCGAATTAGGTAAAGATTTGCCCTTAATAGAAGAAGAAAAAAAAACCGATGATCGCTTAATAGACGGATGTCAATCTAAAGTTTGGCTAGATTCAACAATAGAAAATGGTAAGATGAAATTGTCTGCTGATTCAGACGCAATAATAACAAAGGGAATTATTGGGTTACTTGTTAGAGTTTTAAACAATGAAACTCCCGAGGTTGTAGCCAAAGCAGATTTGTTTTTCATTCAAGAAATTGGCTTACAAGAACATTTATCTCCTACTCGTGCTAACGGTTTGTTGAGTATGGTTAAAAAAATAAAAATGAATGCCTTAACAGCTTTAAGTCGTTAATGCCTTCACTAAAAACAAAATGATGGAATTAGAAAATATCATAGTAGAGGTTTTAAAAACAATATACGACCCTGAAATTCCAGTAGATATTTACGAATTAGGACTTATCTATGAAGTGAAAGTGGACCAAGAAAACAATGTAGAAATTGACATGACCTTGACTTCTCCAAATTGTCCTGTTGCTGAAACTATGCCGAAAGAAGTAGAAGATAAAGTTGGGTTAATTGAGGGAGTAAACTCCTCCAAAGTAAACATTGTTTTTGACCCTCCTTGGGATAAAGATATGATGAGCGAAGAAGCAAAATTGGAATTAGGATTCCTTTAACATAATTTTGAATTTTAAGATATGAGAAGAGTTGTTATTACTGGTATTGGTGCATTAACACCTATAGGAAACAATTTAACCGATTATTGGAATGGATTAAAAGAAGGAAAAAGCGGTGCAGCTCCAATAACAAAATTTGATACATCTAAATTTAAAACAACTTTTGCATGTGAATTAAAAAACTTTGACCCAAAAGCACATTTTGATGTCAAAGAATTAAGAAAATACGACCCTTTTTCTCAATATGCATTAATTGCCGTAGCAGAAGCTATATCCAATGGAAATATTAATTTTGAGCTATTAAATAAAGATCGAATTGGAGTCATCTGGGGTTCAGGAAATGGTGGAATTCAAACTTTCCAGGATCAAATGAAAGAATTTTGTCAAGGTGATGGAACACCCCGTTTTACACCATATTTTATTCCAAGAATATTAGTTGATATTGCATCCGGTATTATTTCAATTAAATACGGTTTGAGAGGTGTCAATTTTTGTCCCGTTTCAGCTTGCGCAACTTCAAACACAGCTATTATTGAAGCTTTCAACTATATTAAATGGGATAAAGCTGATATGATTGTAACAGGTGGTTCAGAAGCCGCAATCAATGAATCTGCCATTGGTGGTTTTTCATCAGCTAAAGCATTATCTACGCGCAATGACGCACCCGAAAAAGCTTCAAGACCTTTTGATATACACCGAGATGGTTTTGTTATGGGTGAAGGTGCAGGAGCACTAATCTTAGAAGAATATGAACATGCTAAAACCAGAGGAGCAAAGATATATGGCGAAATTGTAGGAGGAGGAATGGCTGCTGATGCTTACCATTTAACAGGTACACATCCAGAAGGAGAAGGTGCTGTTTTAGGAATGAAAGAAGCATTAAGAGAAGCTGGAATTTCAGCAGATGAAATCGATTATGTTAATATGCATGCAACTTCAACTCCTCAAGGAGATAATTCTGAATTAATTGCTGCAAAAAGAGTTTTTGGAGACCGAAATCAATTAGCAATTTCTGCAACAAAATCAATGACTGGACATTTATTAGGAGCTGCTGGAGCAATTGAAGCAATTGCATGTATTATGGCTATCCAAGAAGACATTGTGCCTCCAACAATAAACACAAAAGAAATAGAACCAGATTTTGCAGGAGTATATACTTTCCCTTTAGACAAGCCATTCGCTAAAAAAATAAATTATGCGATGAGCAATACCTTTGGATTTGGTGGACATATTGCTTCCGTAATTTTTAAAAAAATTGAAAAATAATAAGCCAAGGAATTCGAATATTATTTTAACAAATCAATTCCTATACAAATTGAAATAAACAAACTCTTGAAATGAAATGTAATTTCTTATGATGATTTAATGACATTTAAATTTAAAGCTTCTCTTCCAAAAGAGATCTTAGATTTTAAAGAATTAGAAAGACTGAAAAAATAACTAAAAAAAGAAAATCAACGAAGTCACAATTGATTTTTTTCATATTGTTAATCACTTTTTCCTTTATTTTCAATTCTATTTCAAAATGAAAGGTTACTTTTAATAAAATCTGACATTAAAGAAGAAAAGAAGAATGACGGATATAGAAATCATTAACGCTATTCGTAGGGGCGATTTGGAAAAACCTATTCAATCACTTTATAAAGAGTTTCCCAAAATAAGGGTTTTCTTACTAAAAGGAGGAGGAAATGATACAATTATACCTGAAATATTCAACGATAGTTTAGTATTATTAATAGAGAAAATTTCAGACAACTCTTTTGAACTTTCTTCTAAACTTTCTACTTATTTATCAGGAATAAATCGTTTTTTATTAAAAAATGAACTCCGTAAAATTGCTAACAAACCATTAATATCCCTTGATTCTGACCGTAATTATTTAGAATTAGAGAATGAATTTGGTTATGATTTTGAAAAAGAAGAAAAACTAAACGCCCTTGAAGGAATATTAAATACAATCTCTGAAAAATGTAAACAAATCTTAAGTTTATTCTATTTTGAAAAAAAAAATATGGATTACATTGCTGATAATCTAGGTTTTTCATCTGTCAATTCTGCAAAAACACAAAAATACAAATGTCTAGAAAAAGCACATCAATTGGCAAATGAATCAATTATTCACGTTGAAAATTCTGTATTATGAGATCCGAATTAAATATCCTTGAAAAAATAGATGCCTACATCAATCATTCCATGTCAAGTTCGGAAAGAATCTTATTTCAAAAAGAAATTGAAGCATCTCCCGAAATTAAAAAAACAATCGAAATCCAAAAATTAATTGCACAAGCAGTTATTCGTAAAAATATTAAAGCTCAAGTCCAATCATTTGCTCCTGTTATTCATTCAAAAATTACTTTTTGGAATAAATATAAATTACCTATCATATTCTCATCCTTTACAATCCTATTAATTACAGCAATAAGTATAATTAATCATTTTTCAACTGCTCATTCTATCGAAAATAGCTCCCGAAATAAAACATTTATAATTAAAAATAAACCTCTTTCAATTACTCAATCATCGGTAACAAAAAATGTGAAAAAAGAAGTTATTTCATTTAAAAAAGATTCTATTCCATCGAACAACACTGGTGTAAAAAACATTTTAACCTCCTTGGTTCAACAAAAAAAATCAGTTGATCATAAAAATCCATTTATTGAAAACGAAAAGGATTTAGATGGCTTAAAACCTTGGATTAACGTAAAAAGTCAACATTATCAGATTGATACCGAAACAGGGAAGACAATCATCTGTAATGAAGGTACATTAATTGTTATTCCTAAAAATGCTTTTTGCGATAAATTTGGAAAAAATATTACCGGAATAATAGATTTGGAAATTATTGAAGCTTTAGACATGGCAGATATGATTGCTTATAACTTAACGACAACAGCAAATAACAATGCCTTACAATCAGGAGGAATGATTTATATTCAACCAAGAATAAATGGTGAAAAAATGTTTATTTCCCCTGAAAAACCAATTCATATCGAAATACCTACGAAAAAATATAATGCTCAAATGTTAGCATGGAAAGGAGAAGTAAATTCCGATGGAAATATCAATTGGACAAATCCAAAGCAACTCGATAAATTTCTAATACCCATTGATTTCAAAACATTAGATTTTTTACCCGATGGATTTAAAAATGCCGTAAAAACAATACTTCCCTATCATAATCACACAAAAGCAACTGACGAATTGGTTGATAGCCTATACTATGCATTATCAACCGAAGGATTACAAAAAGCTTACGATCTAGAACTCCCCATAAAGGTTGACTTTTCCAATAAAACTACATTAAAAAAAGATCGTTTCTTTCATAAATGGTCAAGTCGATATTTTATCAATCAAATTGATTTGCGACAAAATCATGCTTTTAAAATACTAAACCTAACACCTAATGAAATACAAACAGCAACGATAAAGGTACAAGCTGGCAAAACGAATATTACACCATCAATTGATCAAAGTGGAATTGTATATTTCCCAATTAATACCATAAAAACATTTAAAAACATTAATATCTCTATTCAAACAATTTGTTCTAATATTATCATTTACAAAAACATAAAATTAAAAAGGAAAAAAATAAATACACTGTCTTTTACAGGAAAAAAATGCATGATAAATGAATCGATAAATTCAACATCCCAATCCAATCAAATTGTATCTAAACATTGTTATATTGACCCTATCATTATCAAAACAATAAAATCAACTATTTATAAAAATACGTTTATTGCTACAAAAGAATTTGAAGAACGATTGAAACAACTTCATAAAATACCAAATGGGGAAATTTATTTAAACTTATATATCCAAAATTTGAATAAAAATCTATTTGAAATCGATCAATTAATCTCAAATCAAATCGACACAAAATACAAAGCTATATTTCAAGAATTTGCCAATCAAAAATGCACAAATATTGACAACAATGATGTTAATATCGCAGAACTTAAAAACTTTTACAATAAAACTAGAAATCAATATCAGCAAGAAATCGAACGCAATCAAGCAATTTATAACAAATTAAATAATCAGCAAATGAATTTTATAGAGAATAAAATTAATACCTTAAATTCTCTATTTAAAACACAAACATTTTCGAGACAATCTTTTCAAAAAGCAACAACAATTGAAAAAGAAAGTTACGGGAATGAAAACACAATTAACATCACAATCCTTCCTATTTCTCAAACACCTTCTTACAATGTATCATGGAATTCAACTGGATGGATGAATATTGATGCTTATCTTCATTTATTAAGCTCTGGTGAAAAGATTGTTTCAATAATACCTGCTACCGAACAAGGAGATCAACATATTTATCAATGTATCAATACATTAAAAACTATCATTCCATTAAATCAAGTGAACCAAAAATGTGAAGCCCATTTTCCAATTGAAGGAAATGAAGGCTCACTCGAGATGAAAGATACATATTGTGTCGGAATTCATAAAGAAAATAATCTCCTTAGTTATTCTGAAAAATGTTACAACCCTTATACCATTTCAGAAATAAAATTGAATTGGATAAACGTAACAGAAAAAGAATTACTTGAAAAGCTAAAATATCTTTCTCCTTCAAATGATGTTTTAATACAATCTATGAACAATGAATTAGTACGATTAGATAAAGAAAAAAAGCAACAAGAAGAATATGCAAAAATCCAAGCACGTATTAATCTCATTAATGAAAAAATTCTATTCGAACAAGAAATAAAAAACATCTTAATCAATTCTATTAATTCATGTATTGATATCGGAAATTAAAAAAACATAAAATTAAATACAAGAAATTGTATTTCAATCAACTAAAATAAAAATACAGCTATTAGAATTATTATAATTTTACACCAAATCCAGTTCACAAAACCAAAATCCTTTTGTTTGATATTCGCTTTGAGAACTGCAAATGGAAGAACTAACTTTTAATTCTAAAGGCTTATATACTTTCTCCTTGATTTCAATTTTTATCGGTTTTTTAAAGATTGGTCCTGCAAAACAATACGTATGATATTCGCCATTTTCACCACATGGATCTACATGCGAAGGTAATTCCTTTATGAAATTTGAATCAATTTTTTTCCCAACCCACTTCTCATCAAAATACGCATCGTTAATACAACAAGTAACCGTTTCAAAACCCTTTTCAATAAAATCTTGAATTAAAAATGAAGTGTCTGTTTTCCAAATTGGAAATTCTGCTTTCATTCCAACTTTTGCCATATTCTCTTCTCTGTATTTTCTTAAATCTTCTAAAAATATGTCCCCAAAAAGAACTGTTTCAATTCCTTCAGATTTAGCTTTCAACAACATTTCACTCATTTGCAGCTCATATTCTTCATTAGTCCCTTGACCAACCCACACCTTTAATTGTGGGACTCCAATTGATTGAGATTGAGCATCCAACAACTCTTCCTTCACACCATGCATCGAAATTCGTTTAAATTCAGTATTCAAAGTCGTTAATAAATAAACAACTTCATACGTGGGATCATTCAACACTTTATACAAACAATAAGAAGAATCTTTTCCTCCACTCCAACTAAAAATCACTTTTTTTCTCATTCTACAAATATATTTAAAACTTTTGTTACAATCCTTCAAACCTTTTATGTCTTTTAAACGTTAATTATCTAGCTAGGTAAGTATTTTTATACTAACGATTTTTAAAAAAACATGAAATTTTCTACAATTATTCTAATCGGTTTTATTTTTTTTGCATTTGGTTTATCAATAAACAGTTGCAAAAAAAATGGTAGCTGTAAACAGAAAAATATCAGTTCTTCCTCCAAAGACAGTCATAATTCAGGTCAATCTTGTACACAATGTCACACCAGTGGCGGACAAGGAGAAGGTTGCTTCAATGTTGCCGGTTCAGCTTTTACAAATACAGCAACTGCTCTTACAGGTGGAACAGTAGATTTATACACCGGTCCAAATGGAACTGGAAACGTGAAATATTCAATAATAATCGACAAATCTGGAAATTTTTATTCTACAGCTAGCATGGATATTAATGATTTATATCCTGTAGTTACTGGTCCAAATGGCACAAAAAAATACATGAGTACTCCCATTTCTTCAGGATCATGTAATTCATGTCATGGCAACTCTACAAATAAAATCTGGAGCAATTAACTTTAAATAATTATCAACCATTTATTTAGATTATCATTCACAAGATGTTAACATTTCAACGCTAATAACAAGACCAAACCACCCATTAATCCATTAGATATTTTCATTAACTTAATGAGTAGCTTCTTATTAAATACTAGTATTATGAAAACATCTGTCTTTTATTTATTCATTTTTTGTTTTATTTCATTAGGAATCAGCATAAATAGTTGTAACAAAAACAACAATCGCAACTGCAAAAAATTCAATGTAAGTGCAAGTTCAAAATCAAGTCATTACAACAGTCAGTCATGTATCCAATGTCATACTTATGGAGGAAAAGGAGAAGGATGTTTTAATATCGCTGGCTCTATGTATGAATCTAAAGATGGAGAAAAACCTTTGAAACAAGGATACATTAAACTATACACCTTGCCAAATGGTGAAGGGGAAATGAAAGCAAAAATAAATGTAGATGCGTCTGGAAATTTCTACAGTTCTGAACTAGGTGATGTAACTCATTTGTATGCTTCAATCACTGGTCCCAAAGGAGAAACAATGTATATGAAAGCACCGTTAACATCAGGTGATTGTAATTCTTGTCATGGAAGCATTACAAATAGTATTTGGACGAAATGAATATTAACCTACCAATGATGTATTTTTCAATTCAGATTCAAGATACTTTGCTGTATGTGATATTTTTTTAGCTTTTTTCACAATCTCTTCAGGTGTTCCTTGACAAACTACCGTACCACCACCCTTTCCTCCTTCCGGTCCAATATCAATGATATAATCAGCTACCTTAACGATATCTAAATTATGCTCAATAACTAAAACCGTATTTCCCTCATCAACTAATCGTTGTAAAACCGTCATTAACATGTTAATATCCTCAAAGTGCAAACCAGTTGAAGGTTCATCTAAAATATAGATTGTTTTTCCTGTACTTCTTTTGGCTAATTCAGTTGATAATTTTATTCGTTGCGCTTCACCTCCTGACAAGGTAGTTGAAGATTGCCCTAATTTCACATACCCTAAACCTACAGAAACCAATGTGTCCAAGGGTCTAAATATTTTGGGGATTTTTTCAAAAAAGACAGCTGCATCTGCAATTGTCATATCCAATACATCGCTAATTGATTTTCCTTTATACCGAACTTCTAAAGTTTCTCTATTGTATCTTTTTCCATTACATGTTTCACATTCTACATAAACATCAGGTAAAAAATTCATTTCAATAATTTTTAAACCTCCGCCACCACAAGTCTCGCATCTTCCACCCTTCACATTGAATGAAAAACGTCCCGGTTTGTATCCTCGAATTTGAGCTTCTGGTAAAGTTGCAAAAAGCGAACGAATTTCCGTAAACATGTTGGTATAAGTTGCTGGATTTGAACGTGGCGTTCTACCAATTGGACTTTGATCAATTTCAATTATTTTATCTAAAAATTCCAGTCCTAATATTTTCTTATAAGGAAGTGGTTTTTTAACTCCATTATAAAAATGCTGTAATAAAATGGGATACAATGTTTGGTTAATCAAAGAAGACTTTCCGCTCCCTGAAACCCCTGTAATACAACACAATGTATTTAATGGAAATTTAACAGATACATTTTTTAAATTATGTCCTGTAGCTCCAACTATTTCCAAATAATTACCATTTCCTTTTCTTCTATGTTTAGGGATTTCAATTTTTTTCTCTCCTTTCAAATATTTTGTAGTCAATGAATCAACTGATGTTAAGTTTTCGAATGTTGCTGCATTCACAATTCCACCTCCATGAACACCTGCTCCTGGACCAATATCAACGATAAAATCGGCTGCTTCAATCATTTCTTTATCATGTTCCACCACAATGACAGAATTACCAGTATCTCGGAGCTTTTTTAATGAATTAATCAATCGCGTATTATCTCTTTGATGCAACCCTATACTTGGTTCGTCCAAAACATATAAAACATTCATTAATTCCGTTCCAATTTGTGTTGCCAACCGAATACGTTGAGCTTCTCCACCAGAAAGTGTCTTAGCCGAACGATGCAACGTTAAATAATCCAAACCTACATCTAAGATAAATGTTAACCTAGAATTTATTTCTTTTAAAATTTCAGAGCCTATTTGCAATTGAGAATTGTTTAATTTAGTCTCTATATGATCAAACCATGTTTTCAATTCACTCAAATCCATGCGCGCTAAATCTCCAATATGTTTTTCATCAATTTTAAAATAATGTGCTTCTTTTCTTAAACGAGTTCCCTCACAAATAGGACAAAGTTGTTTATTCATAAAACTCAAAGCCCAACGTTGAATTGACGCTGAACTTTCCTCGGAATGTCTCGAAATAAATGATATAATTCCTTCAAAAATAATTTGATTACTCTTTTTAGAACGTTCAAGATCTTCATTTCCATACAAAATAACATTCATTACTTCTTCTGAAATTTCTTCTAATGGAGTTGAAATTGAAAATCCTTCGTGAGTTAAATAAGATTCCAGTTTATCATAAATCCATCCATTTTTATATTCTCCTAAAGGAGCTAAACCACCTTTTTTTATAGATAATTTTGGATTTGGTATAATTTTATCAATATCTGCTTCCGAAACTTCCCCTAAACCACTACATGTTTGACAAGCTCCATAAGGCGAATTAAAAGAAAACAAACTTGGTTCTGGTTCTGGGTAGCTGATTCCAGTTGAAGGACACATTAACAACCGACTAAAATGACGAACTTCATTTGAATCAAAATCCATTACCATCATTGCTT
Organism: Flavobacteriia bacterium; assembly: GCA_016178305.1. Lineage (GTDB taxonomy): Bacteria > Bacteroidota > Bacteroidia > Flavobacteriales_D > Crocinitomicaceae > CAIUKX01. Next base: position 14,102 of record JACOTM010000073.1, read on the forward strand.
TATTTCCATGTTTCATTGAAGTAATGACAGAATCATAAATTCGTTTCCGATCGTCTTTCGAAATTAATAACCTATCAATAACTAGCTCAATATCATGAATTTTATACCGATCAAGTTTCATTCCGTTCTCAATATCCAGAACTTCTCCATCAACGCGTACTTTTGTAAAACCTTGCTTTAATATTTGGGCAAATAACTCCCGATAATGGCCTTTTCTTCCTTTAATTTTAGGTGCTAAAAGGATTACTTTTTTACCCTCAAATTTTTCAATAATTAAATCAACTATTTGATCATCTGAATATTTTACCATTTCTTCACCTGAAGAATAAGAAAAAGCAATTCCAACTCTCGCATAAAGCAATCGTAAAAAATCATAAACTTCAGTAATCGTACCGACGGTTGATCTAGGACTTCTAGATACTGTCTTTTGTTCAATAGCAATTACAGGGCTTAAGCCTTCTATTTTATCAACATCAGGTCTTTCCAATCCACCTAAAAATTGGCGAGCATACGCTGAAAAAGTTTCAATGTATCTACGCTGTCCTTCTGCAAAAATAGTATCAAATGCTAACGATGATTTTCCACTCCCGCTTAAACCAGTAAAAACGACCAATTTATTTCGAGGAATTTTTAAGTCAATATTTTTGAGATTATGTTCACGTGCCCCAAATACTTCAATAGCACCATATTCAAATAAATCTTTTTCGTTCGACATCAATTGTACGCTTTATAAGGCTTTAAATTTTCTAAAGATGAAGGTAACAAAAGTTTATAATGTTTTTTACGAATTGTTAATTTATTTCCTTTAAGCCAAGGATTCAGTTTTGTTATTATTTTAAAATTACACCCTTTTTCAATAGCCCATTTTGCAATATTGTGGATTGATTCTGTAATAATGATGCTTTTCGTTTTAAAAGGTTCATACATTTCAATATTATCCACGTCAAAACCATACGCTTTTGGATTTTCCATGATTAATTTCATTGCCAATATCCGAAACGTATATCTTCCAGTTTCACTATTCATATCCGTATCAAAATAATGATCCGTTCCTTGCCAGCGCATATCACTCCGAACTCCTCCAATTCCTCTGTTATATGACGCAGCTGTTAGCAACCAATCTTTTAAAGTATCTTGAGCATGTCTCAAATAACCACATGCCGCATACGTACTTTTTTCAATGTTTAATCGCTCATCAACTTCAACAGACATTTCCAAATTAAATTCTTTCGCAGTAAAAGGCATAAATTGCCAAAAACCTTGTGCTCCAGCAGGACTTACAGCTTGATTTAAACTACTTTCAATACACGCTAAATATTTAAAATCTGTCGGAATATTTTCCTTTTTTAAGATTCTTTCTATTTGAGGAAAAAATCGATGAGCTCTTTTCATAATACCGATTGTAGCACTATGATAATAAGCATTTAAAAGTACTTCTTTATCTAATCTTTCGCGAATATCTTCATCATCTAAAATAATCTTTTCTCCACAAAAAATCATTTCATGAGGTAATTTTGGAATGGAGAATAAGATTGGTTGAGCGCTTTTTACAGAATCATCTTGAGAATTTTTCAATACCTTATTAGGTGAACAAGAAATTAGTAATATCTGATAAAAAACTACTAAAAGTAAAATTATTTTTGAATTCATTTCAGCTAATCATTAATAGATTTTTTGGGTGTCTGAAATTTAATTGTATTTCTATAAAGCATCCAAAAAACGATGCCAAAATAAATAATAGAGAACAATATTGGAATTAGAATACCCAATTTCACCAAATTAATTAAACTCACAGCTAACAATGAAGACATAGCACCCAACGACACAAAAACATACCAAACACCTTTGTCATTAAATCCTGCATAAACTAAATGATGTGTCGTATGATCTTTTCCTCCAACCATTGGTGAAGATCCTTTTTTCAAACGATTAATAACAACTGTTAATGTATCAACTGCTGCTGGTGTAAAAGCAATTAAAGTTACAACAGCCCCAGCCCACCAAGAACATTCATAATGACCGACTCCATGACCAACGCTCCATAAACTTTCAATCGAATAGAATGCAACAAATAAGCCAATAAATTGACTACCAGCATCTCCCATAAAAAGTTTCGATGGATGAACATTATAGAATAAAAAACCAACTACAGCTCCAAGCATTGCAATCAATGAAACAGTCCAAATATTTGAATTAAAATCTAATACAATCCAATTGGAAGCTAAACATGTTAATAAAATAAAGAAGACAGTTGTCCCCGTAATTCCATCCATATTATCCAACATATTTAACGAGTTCATGATTCCGACAACCCAAATAATCGTAATTAAGCTATCTAGGTAAATATTATGAAACAAGTTTATATTTACATCTGTAGTTGTCAATATGATGCCACAAACAATTTGAATTATTAATTTGGCATAAGGTCTTGTATTGTAAGCATCATCTGCTAACCCCATTAAAAAAGCGATTGAACCAGCTAAAATTAAGCCAATATATTTTTGATTATGAAATATATTATCCTCAAAAACAATTGAATAACCAATTGCTGTAAAAACAAATACCACAAAAAAACTTACTCCCCCCAAAGAAGGTTTCGATTCATTACTCCAACGAACAATAACATCATTTTTATTTCGAATCCCTAAAGATTTGGAAAAACGTAGCAAAAGTTCATTACAAAGTGCAGAGACAACTACACCTCCTAAGCAAAAACATATTAATTGAATTATTTTCAGTATCACAATGAATATTAATCAAATTGGGAAACAAATGTAACAAAATCTTGACCGATTTCATCTTTTTCTGAAACAAATGGTGTAGCAAGAGGCCAATTAATATTCAAATTTTCGTCATTCCATTTTATACAACGCTCAGAATTAGGATTGTAATAATTCGTGCATTTATAATTAAAAATTGTATTTTCTTCTAAAGAAAGAAAACCATGGGCAAAACCTGGAGGGATCCAAAACATCAACTTATTTTCAGATGAAAGTTCAATCATTTGATATTTCCCATAAGTAGGTGAAGATTTACGGATATCAACAGCTACATCCATTGCTTTCCCTTGCACAACTCGAACGAGCTTACCTTGAGAAAAGGGTGGATTTTGAAAATGTAGTCCTCTCAAAACATTTATATGAGAAATAGATTCGTTATCTTGACAGAAATTTAAATTTAACCCTGTAATTTCTTGAAACTTCAAGACATTAAAACTTTCAAAAAAAGAACCTCGATTATCAACGAAAACTCTTGGCTTAATAATTAACAATCCCTCTATATCGCATTTAATTATTTCCATCTTTTTAAGAATTTAGTAAAGATATTCTGCTTGGACTCATCTTTAAAATAACCTGAATTATCCGAATAACCATAGCCATAACCGTAGCCATAACCGTAACCATAACCATAACCATAAGCACCATTTCTTTTACTTCTTTTTACACCATTTAAAATAACATTTAAGTTTTTCAATTGTTGCATTTCAAACAATTCTTTGATTTTATAAATAAACGTCCGTTTTGAATAATGTGATTTAAAAACATAAATTGGGATATCGGCTTCCGTTAAGTTTCTCACACCATCAGAAACCAAACCAACAGGAGGGTTATCAATAATAATAATGTCATAAATCCCCTTTAACTCTTCGATAATTTCTTTAAATCTAGCACTCAAAATCAACTCAGAAGGATTGGGAGGTATTGGTCCTGCGGTTATAAAATCGAGAGTATCAATTGGTGATTTATGGATACATTCCTGTAAAGTATTTTGGTTTATTATCAACCCACTCATCCCTTTATCATTCGTTGTATTAAATCCTAAATGAATTTTAGGTTTCCGTAAATCTAAATCAATTACAATTGTTTTTTTACCTGACATTGCGATGATCCCAGCTAAATTTAAAGCTACAAAAGTTTTACCTTCTCCTGAAATCGATGAAGTAATTGCTATTGTTTGATAATTCGGATTGATATAACTTAAATTCGTTCTGATATTTCTAAAAGCCTCTGCCAACATTGATTTAGGGAAATCATGCGCTAACAATTGAGAAAATTTCATATCTTTTTTGACCAAAGGAATTCCGCCTAAGTTTGTAACATTTTCAGGCAATAATTTATTTAAATCATCTATTAAATTAATTTCATTGAATGTCAAATATTTCACAAACAAAATACCAATTCCGATAATGAATCCAATAAAGAAAAAAGAAATGTAAACTAATTTCCTATTTGGACTTACAGGCGTATTATTAACTGTTGGTGAACTTAACATTTTATTCTCAGTGGTATAACCTGCATCAGAAATCGAATATAAAAATTTGTTTTCTTGCAATAAATTAAAATACTTTTCATTCAATTCTTGCAATCGACTCAATCTCCCAAATTCCATTTTTTTACCTGGGATACCGCTTAATTTAACTTCATATTTTTCTATTCGTCTATTTAAAAATGAAACCTCATCCTTTAATCTTTCTTCGATAGTTTTTATACTTTTACGGACAGACTGGACTTTCAACGTTATTTTTTGATTTAATAACTTAACACCGCTATGTTCGTTAGTAACTTCGAATAATAAATCTTCCTTCTGCTCTAATAATTCTAATAATTCATCGATTTTTTTACTTAAATATTCTTCAAAACTTTTACCCAACATTTCTGGAAGAAGTTTGTAAACTTCTAGGCGATTGGGTTCATTTGTAAGTTTCGTATTAGCATATTCCAAAACACGTATTTCATCATTAATTGTCATAACTGTTTCTTGTAAATCAGAAACATTTGTAAACAACTTATCTTCAAACTCTTCAGGTCCAAAATATTCAGAACTACTTTGAAGCATCATCAAACTATCTTTCGACTCTTTTAATTTATCTGATAAATACGAAATTTGTTCATCAATAAATTTAATAATATTTTCATCTCCTTTTCTTTTGGCTTCTTCATCATAAAGTAAAAAAGTATTAGCCACTGCAAGCACTATGTCATTACATAATTGTGGATTATGCCCTTTATACAATATCTGAATTGTTTTCGCTGCCTCATTGATAGGCATAACTTGCAAGTCAGGCAATAACCTAGAAGACAAACTATTAATACTATTAAAAACGAAATAAAATTCATTTGTTTGAAAGTTGTTTTTTAACTGATTAATATCTGGCACTTTAACAATTATATCAAAATGTTGGTTTATAAAATGCTGATTAATTCTTCCTACTGTTTCATATTTAATACCATTGTGGACATATTTTAAATAAATACGATTATGCTCCATTGTAATTGATATCGGAACATCGATTAGCGTTGAATCTTTTAATTGAAAGGGCATTACATTCAATACTCCAGATTTATATCTTTCTTCTGTTAAAACTGATCCTTTTGCAAAGATGCTTACATGCATATTCAAACTTTGAATTGCTTTATTAAATAAAAGTTGTGATCTTAATAATTCGATATCGGAAGACATATCATCGGTTTTAGTTCCGATATGCTCAATATCCATTACTTCTTTTGCCTGATCTTTACTTTCAATCTGAATTAATGCCTGAGCCTCATATACTGATTTAGTATAGCGAAGATAAAAAAATGCAAAACTACAGAATATTAAAACAAAAAAAACTGGCCACCACCAATTACGCTGTAATGTGGTTAAAAGTATCTGTGGATCATACTCTTTATTAATTATTTTAGAATTTTTTTCGTTCAATTTATTTTGTTGTTTGAATGATTCTTACAATTACAAATACACTCGATATTATTGATAATACAGGTGCTATCTCCTTTACTAATTCTTTGGCTAAATCAGGTTTAGGCTCAATATAGATATAATCGTTTCCTTGCACAATCATATCTGTATAAACCAAACCTTCCATTGTTGATAAATCAATTAAATAAACTTCACGACTGCCATTTACCCTACGCATTAATTTAATAATTTTCGATTGACCTCTAGAATCTATCCCCCCTGCTTGAGCAATAATTTCCATTAAAGTTGTATTATTATTCATAATAGGAACAATTTTAGCAGCACTTCCTTGTCCCGAAAAAACAATACAACGTTGATTTGTAATTTCAACTTTTATAAAAGGGGTATTATATTGAGTAGCGTATTTCTTTTTTAAACTGTCTTGAAATTCAGACAATGTTAATCCTTCAGCTTTTACATTCCCTACAATTGGCAACTCAACATTACCATCACCTTTTACAATATATTGGAAATTTGTAAAAATATTATTGTTATTATTACCAAATAAGATATTATCTTCCTTAACATTTGTTCCACTAATTGATTCAATCAACTTCTCACCTGCATTGGGATACAAATAAAAATTAAACTTATCATCTTTTGAAATTGTGTATTCTGTAGCTGGTCTCATTGGTATCGAATCATATTTAAAACTCCCGCCTTTTGGGGTCTTAAACATAATACTACTATTAATACCACAACTACCTAAAACAATTAACAATGGCGATAAAAATATTAACTTGTAAAATTTATTATTTATCATAGAATCTTCTTTTTTTCTAAAAGCGTTTTATAATAATTATTCATATTTTCAACTAAAGTTGTATAATGAAACTTATTTTTCACAAAGTCCCAGCCATTAATTGACATTTTATGACGCAATTCATTATCTTCGACCAAAAGTAATAATTTTTCAGTAAACATTTCAACATTATTCTTCGGAACAATAAATCCTGTTTCATTATCTAAAACAATATCTCTCACCCCACCTACATCTGTCGAAATAACGGGTAAGTTTCCTGCTTGAGCTTCTATTAAACTAACCGGTGTGCCTTCGTTATCTGATGTGAGACACAATATATCCATTCCTGAATTAAATGCATCTATTTCTTTTATCCATGAAGTTAGTTGAATTTTTCCATTAAAAATATTATTGAGATTTTTAACCTTTTCCTCTATCCGAAACCTTTCTTCACCATCACCTACAATGAAAATTCTAATTTTTTTAGTCGTTTTTTGCAATAGCGCTTCGACAACTTTTAAAAACATTGTATGATTTTTAATTGGTGCTAATCTACCTACAATTGCAATAGCGATTTCATCTTCTTTTATATCATATTCATTTCTTGTAATTAATCGTTTCTGATTTCTGTTTTCATGAAATTTTTCTAAATCAAACCCCAAAGGAATCACTTTAATTTTATTAGCTGGACATATTTTATGTATTTCAGATAATTCTTTTTTTTGTAATTCGGAAATAGCAATAATACCATCCGATTTAAGCGCTAATTGTCTTTCGATAAATTTAAAAATATATGTTTTTAATTTCCCAAAATAAGAATGGAAAACATGTCCATGAAATGTATGAACAATGACAGGAACCTTACAAGAAATAGCAGCTCTCCGCCCTAATGCTCCTGCTTTTGAAGCATGTGTATGTACAATATCTGGTTTAAATTCTTTAATAATATTCTTAATTTTTTTATATGCTTCTCTATCACTTTTAAAGTTAGGTGTTCTTTGTATTTCTGTAACCAGCAAAGGTTCAACTCCATATTCTTCTAATATATGTAATGAATCTGATTCATCTTTTTCTGGAAGTCCACCAATTAATAAAGTTTCATATTCTTCTCCCATAAAACGAGTCAAAAATGTTGCATTGTAAGTTGGACCTCCAATATTAAAGCGATTGATAATTCGAAGTATTTTTGGCATTATTATATATAAAATTTAATCATTATTCTTACCATTTTTTCTTTTTAGATTTCTATCTTTTTTCTATACGTCTTGGTCTCATTTTTGTTCCTTTAATTATAGTTTTTCTTCTGTTTATGTTTAAAAGTTTTTGAAAATATTAAAAAACACTTCTTTTTTATCTTGATTTTTACAAATTATTATTCTCAAATTCAAATATGAAACTCATTTATATCTATATTCTTTTATTGACAACTTCAAGTGTATTCACCCAAAACCAAGTATGTGATGCGTTAAACAATTTTGTTAATATTCCTTCACTTTCAAATGCTTCGATTTCTTTTTATGCTATTGATGTTAAAACAGGTGAATTAGTTGCTGAACATCATCCAATTTTATCATTACCAGCTGCTTCAACTATGAAATTGTTTTCAACGGCAACTGCAATCGAAATTCTCGGTCCAAATTATCGACCTGAAACAAGAATTTATGTCGATGGCGAAATAACAAAAGATAGTATTTTAAAAGGAAATTTGTGGATTAGAGGAGGCGGGGACCCAACTTTAGGCAGTATGTATTACAATAATGATGGTTATGAAAAATCATTTTTATACACGTGGGCTGATACTTTGATTAACTTAGGAATTAAAACTATAACGGGAAACATTATTGCTGATGCATCAGAATTTGGGTACAATGGAATTCCAGATGGTTGGAGTTGGTCTGACATGGGTAATTATTATGGCGCAGGAGTTTCTGGCTTAACCATTTATGATAATATGATCAAATATTATTTCAGAACCAGTTCAATACCCGGAAGCCTATCACAACTCATCTATTCAACTCCTAAAATAGAAAATCTACAATTTCATAATTATATAGAGGCTTCAAAAGTAAACAGTGACAATTCTTATATTTATGGTTCTCCTTATTCCCTAGATCGATTTGGCACAGGTGCTTTGCCTTTAAATTCAAATTCATTTCTTGTGAAGGGAAGTTTACCTGATCCTGAATTTCAATTCAGCTATGAATTATATACCGTTTTGAAAGAAAAAGGAATTGTTTTAAATGGAATTTATCAGTCTGCTAGAAAATTAGACCTATCATCAATTAAAACGAAATATGATTCTTCGTATAAATTAATTTATACCCATTATGGAGAAACAATTCAATCTATATCCAATCTAACAAACAAAAAAAGTATTAATTTATTTGCTGAACATTTGCTCTGCCTTAGTGGATACAAAGCGAACAACAATGGAAGTATTGCTAATTCATTAAAACAAATGGAAAAATTTTGGGAATCAAAATTTGATTTTACAGGTTTATACATTAAAGACGGAAGTGGTTTATCACGATCAAATGCCGTGAGTGCAAAGCATTTTTGTAATTTATTAATTGAAATGAGCAAATCACCAAATTACAATGTTTTTCTTAACACTTTACCAGTTGCAGGAATTAGCGGAACATTAGCTAGTGTTTGTAAAAATCAACCTGGAGAAGGACGAATCAAAGCTAAAAGCGGTACAATCAACCGAATCAAAGCGTATTCTGGATATGTTGAGACAACTACTGGTAAAACAATTGCTTTTGCTATTATTGTCAATAATTACAATTGCTCCTCATCAACTCTTGTAGATGCAATGGAAAAAATATTTAATACAATGGTTTATTATTGATAATCCAAATCACATTATTGAATTAAAATAGAAAAAAAAGTATAATTTCACATAAAATTTAAGATCAAAGAAATGAAAAAACATATTGGATTAGTAATGATGTCATTTTTGTTCACGACAATTCTAAATGCTCAAAATACAAATGCAGCTGTAGGATCTCATGTGAAAAAAGCAATGGTCAACGAAGAAATTTCTGCTTTTGATTTTTTTATTAAGGGTGGTGTATTTTTAATTCCAATAGCTATATTATTGTTCTACACAATATTCGTAATCGTTGAAAGATATTTATACATAAAAAAAACAACCAAATACAACGCTAATTTACTTAAGGAAGTAAAGAATTGTATGAACGATGGCAATTTAGAAAAAGCATTAACAGTTACTTCAAAAAATCATTCCGCATTTGGCAAGATTATCAATGAAGGTATCTTAACTGTTGGGAGACCCATGAGTGAAGTTGAATCTAACATGGAAAAAGTAGCAAATATTGAAGTTGGTAACTTAGAAAAAAAAATAGGACATTTAGGATTAATTTCAGGAATAGCTCCTACTTTAGGTTTTATTGGAACAATTTCAGGAGTAATTAAAATATTTTATAGCATCTCAATTTCTGAAGATATTAGCATTGGAAATATTTCAGGCGGATTATATGAAAAAATGATTAGCTCTGGTTCAGGTTTAATTGTCGGAATAATTGCTTTTGCAGGATATCATTTATTAAATGGAATGATTGATAATTTTACCTTGAACGCTCAAAAAAGTGTTTTAGAATTTATTCAAATTTTACAAAGACCAAATGGCGATAAAACGAAATAAACGATTTCATGTTGAAGTAGCTACTTCAGCATTGAGCGACATCATGTTCTTTTTACTTCTATTCTTTTTAATTATTTCTACTTTAGCGAACCCTAATGTCATTAAAATGACCTTGCCTAAAGCTGAAGAACCTGGAAAATCAAATAAACAAATGATTTCCTTGTCTGTGAATTTTGATACAGATACTGAAGAAAAACATTATTTTATTGATAAAGAAGAAGTTTCTTTAGACAAATTAGAATCTAAATTATTAATTAAACTTGGGGGACGTAAAGACCAATCAATCGTCGTCAGAGTCCCTTTTAATTTACAAGTTCAAGATTTAATCGATGTCTTACAAATTGCAGTGAAAAATAACCTCAAATTCGTTATTGCGACGACACCAAAGTAAATATAAAATTGAAGAATATAGCTAATAGCCTCTGTAAGTAGAGGCTATTTTTACTTGAAAATTTTTCCCAAATTCAAGAATCTATTTATCCTAAAAATAAACCTCTAAAGCAGCCATCTCTTTTTCAAAGATGATAAATTCGGCATCTAATTTTCGATATAACTCCTCTTTAACACTTTCTTCTAAAAAAGCATACCGAATACTATTATAAACCAACTCTTTTATTTTTTTATAGCTTATTTTATATCGGCTTGCTAACAAAACATATTCATTACTTAAATTATTTCTAGAAACTCCAGAATCATCTGTGCAAATAACCATAGGCACCCCCATTTTAGAATAAATTAAGTATGGGTGTTGATTGCCTTTAACTCCCAGAATAAATTCATTACTTGTCAAATTTATTTCAATAGCAGTGTTATTTTTCTTCATATACTTTAACAATTCTATAGAGTTTTGTTCGTATGAAATATCGACACCATGTCCTATTCTTTGTGCATGCGCCACCTTAATTGCTTCATAGATATGAGATTGCAAATCAGACGGCTCAACCATTCCCAATGTTAGTTCTCCTGCATGAAGCGCACGATTAACTGTCGGAAATTTACGATTTAAATAATTAAACATTTTCATGTGCAAAGCATAATCTTGTAAGGAAACATAATTGTTTTCAGGAGCAACAATATTCACACCAACAACTAAGGGGGAAACTGACGAAACCATAAATCCAGATAATAACTGCGTATAAACGGTTAATGGATCTAAAACACGTGCACAATATGTTTGAAAACGAATTGTGAAATTTGAATCATCTAATCCTTGATGCAAACTATCAACCATAGCAACATAAGCTTTAATTGATTTTTGAAAATTCTCTTGTGCTAAATAGTTTTGGTCAATTTCACTTAATATCCGATCTACTTCATCTTGAGATTTAGCTGATCTTAATTGAGAAATTATTGTCTCTTTATTTAAAATTTTGACAGAAGAAGTGTTAACAATAGTGAGCATCGTTTCAATATACTGGACATTCTCCTTAACTGCACGTTCCTTGATTTTAATTAATCCTTTTTTAATATTTGAAGAGGAGGCTGTGGAAAAATATCCAAAAGTATTAAAGAAATTTTGATCAGGAGCCAATTCATTATGAAAATGATTATGATAATCTAAATCAGACCATAATGATAACAGTTGACGATAAAGTATGTTATTTTGTAAAACTTGGTCAACTGTTAAAAGTGAACAATTCCCTTTTTGATTATTTGCAACGATTTTCAGTGAACAACTGTCAATTTTCCAATTATTTTCTTTGACCCACTCTAAATACGTTTCGGCATAAATAGAACCTGAATAGTGATGATGAATATCCCCTCCTTTAGGCATTTGTATCATAAAAAGATTTAAAAAAGCTTCGTTTATTTGACCTTTTTTAGTGACTTCATCAAATAATTCCGAAGTCACTTCATAATTTTTCTTTTCAGATTTATTTTGTGTGAAGCAAAAGAAATTTAAACTAATTGCAATTGAAAACAATAATACTTTCATGATTTTATTTTTTGTAAAAATAGTTTTTTAATGCCAAGAACAACATAAAAACAAACTAAAACAACAGTTATTTGTAATCCTCAAAAAAGTAAAGCATCAATAAATACTAATCCTAAGAACTAAAAACGTTGTTCCACTCAAATTTTCACTATTTCTCATTCAAGCGATATTCTAAGAATCTTCTATGTTAAAATTCTAAATCTTTTTAAGTCCTTTTAAACCAATTAAGGTAATATCATCTGTTTGTTGCGTATTTGTTACCCAACGATCAAATTCATCTGTTATCATTACTTTTTGATTATTTAATGAAAACCGTTTATTGTCATTTAACATTTCAAATAATCTTTTAAAAGAAAATTTCTTGTCTCTAAAACCTCCAAATTGATCTTGAATACCATCACTGAAAAAATAAATTATATCCTCTGAGCTTAATGAGATTTGAAATGTTTCATACCCCTCAAAATCGTTTTCAGCTTTATCTCCTATATGCTTATTACTTCCTTTGATTATTTTAAATTCGTTTTTAGTGGAAAGTATAAATTTTGATCCTGCACAACCATATTTTAATTCGAATGTTCGGTGATTAAATGTACAAATAGTAATTTCCATTCCATCTATGACGGAATTTAATCCAGTATTTCGAGGTAATATTGTTTTAACTTGATGATCCAATTCATTTAATATTATTGATGGCTCAATGATGTTTTTCTCTAACACAATAGAATTTAACATATTAATCCCCAACAAAGTCATAAAAGCACCTGGAACACCATGTCCTGTACAATCAGCAACAACAAATACCGTTACTTCTTCTATTTTTTCACACCAATAAAAATCACCACTTACAATATCTTTTGGCTTATAAATAATGAAACTTTCATCAAAAGAAGATTGTATTTTTTCTATTTTCGGAAGCAAGCTCAATTGAATATTTAAAGCGTAATTTATACTTGATTTTATTCCCTCACTTTGCTCTTTAATCAACTCTTGTTGCACTCTTTTTTCAGTAATATCTCGTCCAACAGCAAGCAATCTTTTTATTAATTTATTAGCTCCGAGGTGAAAAACAGATGTCACATGTAATCCGACCCAAATTACTTCACCTTGCTTGGTACAAAGAGGTAATTCGTAATAAGACGATTCAAATTTATTTAAAATGTGCTTTTTATAAAATCCATTTACTTCATCAATATATTTAGGATGGACGATTTCAAGTGTACTTTGCCCTATCAATTCTGTTTTTGTATATCCTAATCTTGAAATAAATTTATTATTCACAAATTGAAAATTTCCTTGAATATCAAACTGAAAGATTAAATCCTCAGCATTTTGAACAATTAATTCATAGGTTGATTCAAGCTCTATTCTATTCGTTACATTTTGACCAATAATAACCTTAACATCTTTTGAAAAAACTTTACAAAGCCATTCAATCCAAATTACAGTCTCATCTTCTTGAATCATTGGAACAAGATATTTCTGTCCATCTATAAAATTTTCATTCAAATTCACTTTTCGATAATCTCCGTAAAGAGGTACTTTTTCATTTAATATTTTAATTTTTTTATTAATCAGATACTCGGAAGTAAAATTCATGAAATTTGAAATATTTTCACTAACATAAATCATAAGTCCTTCACTATCAAAAGAAATAACGGGCACATCCCCTTTATTAATCACACCTGAAATAAAAAATAATTTGGAAAGGGAATCAAATCTCAGAAAAGTAATAAATAAAGAAATAGAAACCGCTAAAACAATTGACAATAAGAATAAATACCTATTAAACAATTCTATTTCAAGAAAAAACACAGCAAACAAACAGAAAAGTATGATAAATAAAAAAAAGATTAGATGATGCTTAATTTTATCAAAAACAAAAGGAGATAATGTTGTAAAAATAAGAGTTATAATAATGAAATATGGATGTAACGAAGAATAAATAGATTCTAATAAATTATGAGTTACGATGATTAAAAAACTAAGAATTAATATTTTTTTTAATTTATGAGATAATTTATTACGAGATAAAAAAAGTGTCGTTAAAAATAGTATGAAAATCAATAAACTAACAGCAAATGTCAAATTTAAAAAAACGGGTATTCGCTGATCAATCTTTGATATTACTGTATTCACTATAGCATTAATTATACCTCCATATAAAATAATTTTAGGAGTCAAATTACGTGTTATTGATACATCATTGTTGCTAAATAATTGTTTCGGATCAAACGTTTTAAATCGATTTAGAAAAAAGATATTAATTCCAATAAAAACTACAATCAAAGCAATGATGAACCAATTTGATTTCCAAAAAGGATAACTTATTTTTATCTGACATGATTTAATTTTACTAAAGACATTCCCGTTTATTGTTGCTTTGACTTCAAAAATATAATGACCACTATATAAATTATTAAACTCAGCCAGATTATTAGTAGAATAATTAGACCATTCATTTGAATGCCCTTTTAATCTATACGTATAAAATATGCGCTCAATTTTAGGGTTATTAACAAAAAAGTTAAACGAAACCGAATTATTTTGAAAACCATCTTTTTGATTCGACATTTTTACCACTCGAACTGTGGGGATATTTAATTTATAAATTTTCGGTAATTCTTCTGTGTCAATTAAAAACAATCCTTCAATTGTGCCAACATATATTTTATTCTCTTGTTGAAATTGAGAACGCATGTGTGTTTCGAATCCAGAAAATCCAGAATCTCCAGAAAATGTGTTTTGATTTAAGACATTTCCCGACGCATTAATTTCTAGAATCGTAATTCCTTTATTTGTTCCAATAATTAAATTTCCCAACAAATCAGAATTCAGAGTGTAAAACAGTGTCGATTTAAAATATTTGGGGTTATTAATAATATAATATTGATTATGTTTCGAAATACCAACAATACCTGATTCAAATGTAAACCAATTCGTACCATAAATATCTTTGCTTGATAAACCACAATATGTCCCTAATTTATGAGGGTAATTATTTTTTAAACTCTTAAATGTTTCCGTTTGAATATCAAAGCGATGTAATCCAAAATTACTCCCAAAAATAATTGAGGAACCATCATAACTAATTTGAGCTGTATAAAAAAATCTAGGAAAATCTTTATATAACTCTTTATAAATTTTACATTTTTTAGTTTTAGGAAAATATTGTACCAAGCCTAAATCACCTACTCCTAACCAAATCGATTCTTTAAATGGTAAAATGAAATTTATTTTTTTATTTTTTATACTCGGTACAATTATATCTATAATCTGATTTGATTCTAAATCAAACTTTTTCAGTCCATTTTCAGTTCCTAGTATTAATTCATTGTTAAATTTACAAGTAGCGTAGGTTTTTATTTTTACCTTCTTGAAATCTCGACCATTCAAACTAAACGAAGTCATCCCATCCATCGATGAAAGAATCGTCGTTCCTTTTTGATCTTTATAAAAAGTATTAATTAGTGGATTTTTATATTCTTCTGCTATTTCTATTTTAGTGAATAATTCTCTTGAAATTTTATAAACTCCTTTTGCAGCTGAGCAAATCCAGATGTCCCCATAATTATCAATAAAAATAGATTTACAAGCTAAAATTTCAGTTGAATTATTGATTTCTATTTGTCTAAACGATAAACCCTTTTTACTGAAAAGTCTATTTTTATTCGTTATCACTACAAACATTCTACGAGTTTGATTATACGCTGATGCTATTATTTCTTCACTATTTTTAAGGAATTCTTTGTTCTTTTTTACTTTTTTAGATAAAATATCATCTTTTTTATTTATTGTGATGGAAAATGAACGTGTCAAATCTTTTGAATAAAGAAATAAAACATCATCTTGAATATAACCAGCTTTTATATTTGAAATTTCACTCTTATTGCATTTAATATAATCCTGAAGCAGCATTATTTGATTGTTGAAATTCACATAATAATGGTTTGTTTTTGACAAGATGATAAAACCATGATTCAACTCAATTATTTGCTCAATTTTTATTTTAGGTTCATTGATATATTTTAGCGCAATAACCTCATCCTTTTTTTTTATCGATACAAATAATTCTTGGACATTATAAATTGTAGAATGATGTATAACAAAATTATAACTATCTGATTTAAATTTTTTATTTTTAAAGAGATGTTGGAAGCCTTTGTTTGTTATTTTATAAATCCCTTTGTATTTTGAAACAAAAAATAAATTATTTTTCTTATCCTTGAATATTTCAGTTATATGATGATAATTATCTGTTTTAGGTAATTTAACCTCTGTTACTTTTCGTCCATCATACTGCAATAGTCCATCTCCATCAGTCCCAAACCACATCATACCATCATTTGACTGATTTGCACACGTAATGTTTATCATGGACAATCCGTCCGTATGGTTTAGATTTTTAAAAGTATAAAGCTGTGCCTTTACTGAAAAAATAAAGCAAAAGATAAAAGAAATAAAAAACAGAAGTTTTATTTTCATTTTAATAGTTCAATAAATAGTGTTTGCCTAACGAAAATACTTTTAATAAAGATATTTTCAATCAATTTACTACATTTTTTTTGAAATAAAAACGAATTAAGCTTTGGCTTTTAAATTGTTTTGAACTTCTCGGGCAATTTTTTTTGCTGAATCTAATGATTTATTTGCAATGGTTACGTGCCCCATTTTTCGAAAAGATTTTGTTATCTGTTTTCCATATAAATGAACTTTTACTCCTTCCATCGACAAAATGTTCTCTAACCCTTCGTATATAACATTTCCCTCATACCCTTTTTCACCTAAAAGATTAATCATCACACCACTTTGCACCAAAGTTGTTGAACCCATAGGTAAATTCAAAATTGCTCTCAAATGCTGTTCGTACTGAGAAGTTACATTGCACTCAATTGTTTGATGTCCACTATTATGTGGTCTTGGAGCAATTTCGTTCACTAAAATTTCACCACTATCTAAAAGGAATAATTCGACAGCTAAAATACCAACCATTTGTAATTTTTCAATAACATTGATTGCGATTTTTTTAGCATTTTCTTCTGTTTCTATCGAAATATCTGCTGGAGAAAATAAAAACTCTACTAAGTTTGCTTCCGAATTAAATTCGCATTCAACAGTTGGGAAAACGGCAATTTCCCCCTTTTCATTTCGTGCAACAATTACTGAAAGTTCTTTTGTAAAAGGAATCATTTTTTCTAAAACAGAAGGCATTTCAAAAGCATTTACAATATCCAATTCTGTTTTTAAAGGTTGTACTCCTTTTCCATCATAACCACCTGTTCTTAGTTTTTGCATATAAGGAAAATTCGAAATGTACTTTTTAATTTCGTCCTTATTTTCGACTAATTCAAACGGAGCTGTTGGAATATTATTTTCAAGATAAAATTGTTTTTGTAGTCCTTTATCTTTAATAATTTTTAATATATGGGGTTGCGGAAATATTTTTTTTCCTCTTTTTTCTAATTCTTCCAATGCCTCTATATTCACATTTTCAATTTCAACAGTCAAAACATCTTTGTCTAAACCAAAATTCAGAAGTGTTTCATAATCTGTTAATTTCCCAACTGTAAAACTAGTCGCAATTGATTTGCAAGGCGCGTCATTATCGGGATCTAGGGAATGAACTTGAACATCCAAATTGATTGCTTCCTGAATAAACATTCTTCCTAATTGTCCCCCTCCAATCATCCCTAATCGAAAAGAATTTCCATACCATTTATTTTGCATGGCACAAAGATAATCGGATATTTTATTGAAAAAAACAGTTTTGCATGAAATATTTTAGCGATAATTTTTAAGATTTTTATATTTTTGTACTTTGTAATTCTACTAAATAGTGATTCAATTAAACGACAAGTTATTCGAAACCTTTATTCGTAAAGAGGAAATTAACGATAAAATAGCAGTTTTAGCTTCTGAAATTAATTCGGAATTTAAAAACCAAGATGTGATTTTTATTGCAATTTTGAATGGCTCGTTTATGTTTGCTTCTGATTTAATGAAAAAAATTGACTTGAATTGTGAAATTTCATTCATTAAAGTTTCTTCTTACGTTGGGACAACTTCAACAGGAAGAGTTGATGAAATCATAGGGTTGAACACTTCGATTGCAAATAAAAATGTGATTATTGTAGAAGATATTGTAGATACAGGAATCACAATGGATAAAGTAATTACACTTTTATCAAATGAGAAGCCTGCATCTTTGAAAATTTGTACACTATTATACAAGGAAGAAGCTTTTAAGGGAAAAAACATCCCTCATTACATCGGATTTAATATCCCTAACAAATTTGTTGTTGGATATGGATTGGATTACAATGAAAAAGGACGAAACCTCGATGAAATATATCAATTGAAAGAAAATTAAATTTTAGGGTAGTTATGTTAAATATCGTATTATTCGGACCTCCAGGAGCAGGAAAAGGAACACAATCTGAAAGACTTATAGGTAAATATGGATTAATTCATTTATCTACTGGTGATATTTTTCGTGCAAATATCAAAGGAGAAACAGAACTTGGAGTTTTAGCCAAAAGTTATATGGATAAAGGTCAACTTGTTCCAGATGAAGTAACTATTAACATGTTACGCTCAGAAGTTTTAAATCATCCTGAAGCAAAAGGATTTATTTTTGATGGATTCCCAAGAACAAATGCGCAAGCTTCTGCATTGGATGCTTTTTTAGAAGAACAAAAAACGGCAATAACAGTAATGCTTGCTTTGGAAGTCGAAGAAAATGAATTAAAAACACGTTTGGCTAAAAGAGCTGAAATTAGTGGGAGAATTGATGATGCAAATCCAGAAGTTATTGCAAACAGAATTCACGTTTACAACAATGAAACTGCACCCGTAAAAGATTTTTATCAAGCACAAAATAAATTTGTATCAATTAATGGAATTGGTACAATTGATGAAATCACAAATAGGTTATTTGCCGCAATTAATAATTAATTCTTAAATATCGTATTTAAATCAAACGAGAGGCAAATGCTTCTCGTTTTTTCATTAAAATAATCGTAACTTTGTGCCCTATTTTGATTGATAGAGATTCTATTTTTGAATTTACTTTACAAATAAAAAACTTATGGCTTCTGACAATTTTGTTGATTACGTAAAAATACATTGCCACTCTGGAAATGGTGGCGGTGGCTCTGCACACTTCCGACGAGAAAAATATATTCCTCAAGGTGGTCCAGATGGTGGTGACGGTGGTCGTGGTGGGCATATTATTTTAAAAGGAAATAGTCAACTTTGGACTTTATTACATCTTAAATTCAATAAACACATCAAAGCGGGGCATGGCGGGCATGGAAGTGAGGCTTTAAAAAAAGGAAAACAAGGAGAAGACAAATACATTGAAGTGCCTGTTGGAACTTTAGCTAGAGATCCTGAAACAAATGAGATTCTATTTGAGATAACAGAAAACGGTCAAGAACATATTTTGGTTCCTGGTGGTCGTGGTGGTCTCGGAAATAATAATTTCAAATCATCTACTTTTCAAACTCCTAGATATGCTCAACCAGGGGAGTCTGGAATTGAAGGATGGCAAATTTTAGAATTAAAAATCTTAGCAGATGTTGGTCTTGTTGGTTTCCCAAATGCAGGGAAAAGTACATTATTATCCGTGCTTACGACTGCAAAACCAGAAATTGCAAATTATCCTTTTACGACTTTACGCCCCAATTTAGGAATTGTAAAATACCGAGATTATCGTTCTTTTATTATGGCAGACATTCCTGGTATTATTGAAGGAGCTCATAAAGGTAAAGGATTAGGATTACGTTTTTTAAGACACATTGAACGAAACTCTTTATTGCTTTTCATGATTCCAGCTGATAGCGATGATATTCATAAAGAGTATAAAGTCTTAATTAATGAATTAAAACAATACAATTCAGAATTACTATTGAAAGACAAGATATTAGCTATTACAAAATCTGATATGCTGGATGATGAATTAAAGGAAGAAATTGCAAAAGACTTGCCAAATATTCCATTTATTTTCATATCTTCGGTTGCAGAACAAGGACTTACTGAACTGAAAGACTTAATTTGGACAAAATTGAATGATTGATTTTCTTGAAAAGATAGACCACTACATTGTTCTGTCCGTTAACGGATGTTATACACCAATATTAGGGCAATGTATGTGGTTTCTTTCTGGAAAGTTTACCTGGATTCCTCTTTACATACTATTAGCCTACCTTGCTTTTTCAAAATTAAATCGAAAACAATTTTATTTATTCCTATTTTCAGTCATTGTTATTATAGCTTTGAGTGATTTAACATGTACCTATGGTTTCAAATATGTTTTTCAACGTTACAGACCATCTCATAATTTTCTATTAGAATCTAAACTACACTTTTACGAAATAACAAAAGGAAATTTTTATAAAGGTGCAAAATATGGTTTTATCTCATCTCATGCTGCGAATTTTTTTGGCTTTGCCATTTTTATAGGGTTGGCTTTAAAAAAACAGTTTCCAAAATTAATTTTTATTTTACTTTTTATTGCCATTCTTGTAAGCTTTTCAAGATTGTTTTTAGGGGTGCATTACCTATCTGACTTACTAGTAGGAGCTGCTATTGGAACAATTTATAGTTTATTAATTTACAAATTAATTTTTCTTAAATATTTCAAGAAATTAGAAACAAAATGACAACTGTTTTATACATATTTATCGGTGGCGGATTAGGCAGTTTGGCTCGCTATGGATTTGGAATTGCAACAAAAAAAATGCTTGATACAAACTTACCTATTGGAACTTTTTTAGCAAACCTCTTTTCCTGTCTCATCGTTGGAATTGCTTTTTACATTTTAAAAGACAAAATTCAAGAAAACACTTGGATTCAACCCTTTGTTCTAATTGGATTTTGTGGTGGTTTAAGTACTTTTAGCACTTTTAGTAATGAAACGGCCCAAATGATTCAGGAAGGAAATTGGTTTTGGGCTATTTTAAACATTGTTATTTCTATTTCATTTGGTGTCGGAATGATATTTTGGTTAAGGTATAAAAACTAAGTCTTAAATACCCAGGGTAAAATAACAGGTATTTGATTCAAATATTGAACATGAAAATCTCCTTTTCGTTGTCTTCTAATTTTATCTGGATCAAAAAGAATAGCCTTTAATCCAGCATTTTGTGCACCATAATAATCAACATGTAAATCGTCACCTATCATCACACTATTTTCGGCTAAAGCATTCGCTTGTTTTAAAGCATAATGAAAAACTTCAGGAGCTGGCTTGTTTACGCCAACTTCTTCTGAGCAAATGATAACATCAAAAAAAGGTTCAAATCCACAATTTTTTAATTTTCTGTATTGAACTTCTTTAAAACCGTTTGTAATAATATGCATATTAAATCCTTGTTTTTTTAAGTAAGTCAAAGTTTCTATAGCATGAGGAAAAATATGGGTTTGATTAGGGGAAATTTCGATATACCCATGATTGAGTTTTTCATTCAATAATTCATCAAAAATTTCAAATTTTGCTAATGTCAATCTAAAACGTGTTGTTCGCAATTCCTCTTTTGTAATTTTCTTTTTCCCATAAGCAATCCATAAATCATTATTAATGCGTTTGTAAGCATGGAAAAAGTCATAGAAATTAGCTATTTTTTGGTTCAAATCTAATTCTGTATATAAAATACGTAAAGCTTGTTGCGAATTTTTTTCAAAATCCCAAAGTGTACGATCTAAATCGAAAAATATATGTCGGCTTGAATTCAAAATATAAACTAAAACAAACTACCTGCGAAATAAGCTATTCCACAAAGTATCAAACCATTCATAACTATTCCCATTAATATAATTGGATAAGTGCTTTTTTCTTTACCGTAAAATTTAGCCGTAATAATAGTTCCTAAAGGAATTGATAAAAATAAAGGAGCAAAGATTGCTACACCATAAATCCCTAATTTCAATTTCATTTTAACAACAAATTTATTCGTTTTAGTGAACTTATTTTTATGCGGCAATTCAATTCCATTTTGAATAGCTTCATGAATTTTTTGATGTCTTTTTTCATGCGCTTTCTTTAAAAAATATTCACTCATAAAATAAAAAATGGAAGCGCTTATGATTGCTCCAGCAATACATGAAATATACGTTTCAAAAAATGTCAATCCTGAAGCTGGTCCTCCAAATGGAGCAAACAAAAACTTCACCATTGAAAGCAAAAAGAAAATGCTATATTTTCCTAAATCCATATCTTATTTATTTTTAAATTAAAATCTTATTTTTAAGTGCTGAACAAATCTCTAAAATAAGCTTATTAAAAGTGACTAAAACGAAATCGAAATTAACATTTGATGCCATAAGCTAAATCTCCTGCATCTCCTAATCCAGGTACAATATACGATTGAGCTGTCAATTCATCATCTATTGACCCTACCCAATATTCCGTAGTTTCTGGTAAATGTTGCTTTAAAAACTCTAATGCTTCTGGAGCTGCTATTGCTGAAACAATAATTATTTTTGCTGGCCTTCCTTGGTTTAACATTGCTTTATATACCATAAGCATTGAGGTCCCAGTTGCCAACATTGGATCACTTATTATTAATGTTTTATTTGAAATATCAGGAGAAGCTAAATACTCAACATGTACATCAAAATCTTCTAATGTTGTATGCTTTCTATATGCTGAAATAAAAGCACTATCCGCTTTATCAAAATAATTTAACAATCCTTGATGCATGCCTAATCCAGCTCTTAAAATTGTTGCCAAAACAGGTTGATTTTTTAATTTATTAACTTTTGCTTGCCCTAAAGGAGTTGTAACAAAATCTTCATAATAATCCATTTTTTTTGACAATTCATATCCTAATATCTCTGCTATTCTTTCCAAATTTTTTCTAAAACGCATTGAATCTTTTTGAATTTGAACATCTCGTAATTCGGCTAAAAATATTCCGAATATAGAATTGGTTTTGGATAAATCGTGAATCATTATTTGTGTTTTTTGTTAAAGTTAATAGATTTTTTTATAAGCTCCTTGGAAACTTTGGTTTTTTTGAACTTTTAACCTTTTTCGATGATTTTTCACAAATAACAATGTCCAATTAAGTTTAACACACTGTTCCTTCTTTTTTCAGATAAACAACGATTATCATCTCGTTTTTGTTTGTATTTTTGTGATATGTCAAATAAGACAAAAGTAAATATTTCTATTTTCAAGCGTTTATTACAATACGCAAAGTCCTATAAAAAAAGTTTAGGTCTTGCATTGTTTTGTACGATTTTACTTGCTTTATCTGGCCCAACAAGACCTCTATTTATAGGACATTTTATTGTTCAGAAATATATTATTTCCACACAAGACTCCTCTAAACTCCTTTTTTGGTGCTCAATATTAATTATTTGGCTGATTTTAGAATACATCCTTCAATTTGTTGCAACCTACTTAAGCAATCTTGTCGCTCAAGGTATTATTTTAACGATTCGTAAAAACCTCTTTAAGCACTTGTCAAATTTTAAAATGCATTATTTTGACAAAACGCCAATAGGTACAATTGTGACTCGACTTGTTTCTGATTTGGAAGCAATTACAGATGTTTTTGCTTCAGGTTTAATTGAGATTTTAGGGGACTTAATTTCGTTGGTTTTTATTATTTTGATAATGCTTTTTGTTAATTGGAAATTGACACTTTTAACCTTAATACCTATTCCTCTTCTAATTATCGCCACCAAAATATTCGCCAAAGCAATGCAACGTTCTTTCCAATTGGAAAGCAAACAAGTCACGAAACTCAATACGTTTGTCCAAGAAAGATTAACAGGGATGGCGATCGTTCAATTATTCAGCAGGCAAAATCAAGAATTTGAAGCATTCAAAGAAATAAATAAAGGACACCGCCAAGCACATATCAATGCTGTTTGGGCATTTTCAATTTTCTTCCCTTTGGTTGAAATATTAAGTTCTATTTCAGTAGCTTTTTTATTAGTTTTTATAGCTTTTCAAATTGATGGTGTTGCTCCAGAGAATCCTCAATCTAAATATGTTGAAGTCATTGAATTTACTTTCTGGATCAATATGCTATTTAGACCAATCAGGCAACTTGCTGATAAATTCAATGTGCTACAAAGAGGTGTTGTCAGAGCTGAACGCGTATTTGAAGTACTGGATTTACAAGATAACATTCAAGATAACGGTACAAATACCGTCTGTGAATTCGACCAAATTATTCAATTTAAAAATGTATATTTTGCTTACCAACAAGAAGAATGGGTCTTAAAAAACATCAATTTGACCATTGATAAAGGAGAAACAGTTGCTTTTGTTGGAGCTACAGGTTCTGGAAAATCTTCCATTGTAAACTTACTTGGCAGGTTTTACGAATTTCAAAAAGGTGATATTTTTATCGGTAATTTTAACGTTAAAGACATCGAATTATCTTACCTCCGAAATAATATTGCAATTGTTTTACAAGATGTTTTTTTATTCTCAGACACGATACACAACAACATAACTTTAGGAAATAATGAAATTTCAAGAGAACAAGTGATTAATGCTTCTAAAGCCGTTGGGGCACATGAGTTTATTGAAAAATTACCAGGACAATATGATTACAATATTGGTGAACGTGGAGGTGTTTTATCTTCTGGTCAACGTCAAATATTAGCCTTCATTAGAGCCTATGTTTATAACCCTACAATTTTAATATTGGACGAGGCCACATCCAGCATAGATAATGAATCTGAATTAATGATTCAAAAAGCAACAGAAAAACTAACAAAAGGACGTACATCTATTGTTATTGCCCATCGTTTATCAACGATACAAAGCGCAAATAAAATAGTTGTTTTAGATAAAGGAGAAATAATCGAGCAAGGTTCTCATACGGAATTACTCCAAATGAACGGAGCATATAATCGTTTGTATGAAAAACAGTTCACAGAACACAAATAAAATGGAGAAATTACTTGGATTAAAAGTTGGTGGAGTTCCCGAACATTTTAATTTACCTTGGAGATTAGCAATTGAAGAAGGACTATTTCATAATATTGGATTAAGCATTCATTGGAGCGATATGACTGGCGGTACTGGTCAAATGGTCAGAGGATTAGAAAGCGGATCTTTAGATGTCGCAATTTTACTGACTGAAGGAATCACTAAAGCAATTTTAGAAGGATTAAATTGTAAAATAATTCAAGTGTATGTTCAAACACCTTTACACTGGGGAGTTCATGTACCTTTTAAATCCGAAATTAAAAATATTCAAGATTTAAAAGGAAAAACGTATGCTATTTCAAGAATGGGGTCTGGTTCACATCTAATGTCTTACGTAATGGCCGACCAAGCTGGATGGAATACAAACAATTTAAAATTCAATGTCATAGGTGATGTATATGGTGGACTTTGGGCATTGGAAAACAATGAAGCTCAAGCATTTTTATGGGAGAAATATACCACTCATCCTTTTACAGAACAACAAAAATGCAGATACATCGATGAAGTAGTAACGCCATGGCCTTGCTTTGTAATTGCTGTTCGAAATGAAGTATATGAATTACATAAAGAAGCTATTGACTCAATGTGTAATTTAGTCAATTTAAAAGCAACAGAGGTGAAAAATTCCAAAGAAACCATCGATATTATTAGTTGGAGATATAATTTAAAAAAAGAGCAAGTTGAAAAATGGCTAAGTGAAACAGAATGGAATTATACAGGCGAGCAATTTATAGATGAATTTCAAAAAACAGTCGATTATTTAATTCAGCTGAATTTACTCACCGATAAAAATGCCGAAAATTGGCAAGAAAAATTATTTTAAGAAATTCTTTACTATTTTTAGCATTTAAGAGCAATGAAAAAAACAGGTGTATTATTAATTCAATTAGGAACCCCTGATAGCCCAGGCGTAGAAGATGTTCGTTTGTATTTAAAAGAGTTTTTAAATGACCCTCGCGTTATTGACATCTCTTGGCTTGGACGAAAATTACTTGTCAATGGTATAATAGTTCCTTTTCGTTCTCCTAAATCAGCAAAAATATACAAACAATTATGGGAACAAGGAAATGGAATTTCTCCATTATTAACCTATACTCAAAATGTTGTCAAATTATTACAAGAACGCTTCATTGAAAGCAATATTGTGATTGAAATGGCTATGCGTTATCAATATCCATCCATGGAAACAGTATTGGAGCGGATGCATAAAGCAAATTATGATGAAATAATTATTTTACCGTTATTTCCGCAGTATGCAAGCGCATCAAGTGGTTCTGCAATTGAAAAAGCGATGAACATTATTCGTAAATGGTGGGTCATTCCAGATTTGAAAATTATCAGTCAATTTTACGATAATTCATTATTCATCGATGCGATTGTTGAAAAAGCAAAAAAGTTTGATTTCAAAGAATACGATCATATATTATTTTCATACCATGGCTTGCCTGTTCGACAAGTTGATAAAGTGTATGAAGAAGATGGTTTGTGCCAAGATCAACCTTGTGAATCTGAAATCAATACCCATAATAAATTTTGTTACAAAGCAACTTCTTATGCCACTACAAGATTAATCGCGACCAAACTAGGATTAAGTGAATCGGATTATACAGTATGCTTTCAATCGCGATTAGATAAAAACTGGCTAGAACCATTTTCAGATAAAGTTGTTGAAGAATGGGGAAAAAAAGGAGCAAAAAAACTACTTGTATTTAGTCCAGCTTTTGTTGCTGACTGTTTAGAAACAATTATTGAAATCGGGGAAGAATATCAAGAAATATTCAAAGCAAACGGAGGAGAAAAAGTTCAATTAGTCCCGAGTACAAATGATTCCCCTAAGTTTATTGATTGTTTAGAAGACATTATTCGAAAGAAAATTTAAAATGAGGAAGTGAAAGCTTCCTTTTTTTATGCAAATTTAAATGAGAATACAATTCACCGAAAAATATCAACAATTCACCGAAATAACAACCCTCTTTTCGCAAGATACATTTACCTTTGTTGAACATTTAATACAATAGCGTAAAACATTGATAATGTTACATTTTAAATTAAAACACTAATTAAAATCAATAATTTTTCATTTTTTTACACTACTTTTTAAACAAGTGTTTAAATTTTGAATTATTTTTACTCAAAATTAGAAAGAGATGGAAAGAGATTTAACAACTGAAGCAAAAATAATGGAGGCAGCCACACGCGTTTTCATAGCGAAAGGATTTAACGGTTGTTCCTCAAGAGAAATAGCAAGGGAAGCTGGTTTAAATGTCGCATTAGTAAATTATCATTTCAAAAGTAAAAGCAATTTATTTGACATTGTTATTGCAAATGTGATTAAAGGATTTACATTATCCATTTTAGATGTATTTAAGAGTAACCTTTCGTTGGAAAATAAAACACGCATATTAATTGAAAAAGAATATGATTTTCTTACAAAACACCCCGATGTTCCCAATTTTATTATAAATGAATTAGGAAAGAAAGACAAATCTTTTTTTGATTGTTTAGATGTTGCAAACGAATTTATCGAGGCAAAAATATTTGAACAAGTTGAAAATGCACAAAAAAATGGAGAACTAAGAAATATTGATTTGGTAAGCATAATGTTACTTATTATGTCGAATTGTCATTTTCCATTTATGGCTAAACCAATGATTCAAACAATCCATTCATTAGAAGACAGTAAATATCAAGAACAATTGACTTTACACAAACAATATGTTACAGAAATGTTAATCAATTATTTATTCCCTAAAAAATAGTACGAACAAGTTTAATAATCAAAAATATGAAAAAAGTTGCACTAATAAATTTTCTAATTCTGATTGCTTTTGCTTCAAATGGACAAACGCTTGATTTAGAAAGCTGTTTAAAAATGGCTGACACAGCCAACTTAACTATTCGAAATGCGCGTATTGATATCGCTATGAATAAAAAACAAATAGATGTCTATGAAGCTGCTCGATTACCTAAATTAAATTATGTTGCCGATTATAAATACAATGCAGTTATTCCAGGACAAGTTGTTCCAGGAATGTTAGCAGGAGGGCCTCCTGGAACTTTTACAACCGTTCAATTTGGAGTTCCATGGGTTTTAAGTAACACGATGCAGTTGAATCAAGTTGTTTATAATCCGCAAGTAAATTACGGAATTTCAGCATTAAAAATAAATCAAGAAGTCGTAGAATTACAAGCTGGTTTAACAACTCAAAATATTAAATATCAAGTTTCACAAACCTACTTTAACTTACAAGCAGTTAAAAAACAAATTCAATTTGCACAAGAAAACTTAATGAATTTAGATAAGTTAATACACAATATGCAAGCACTTGTTGATCAAAAAATGGTTGTTTCAACAGAAGTTGACAAATTGAATATTACGAAATTAACTTTAAAAAATCAAGAACAAACATTGATTGCAACCAAAGAGAAAATTGAGAATCTGCTAAAGATATTAATTGGCAAAGATATTTCTGACAAAATAGATGTAACAGTAGATGCAACCGTTGAAAAATCAATTTTAGTAGATGCAAACACAAATAATCAAATTGAATTACAATTAATTGATGCCCAAAAACGACTAAATCTTGCCGAAAAAAATGGAATTTACATGGCTTATTTACCAAGTTTAGCATTTTATGCCGCTTATAATTACAGCTATAATATTCGTCCAGAATCAAATTATGGAAAAGGAATTAATGGTGCTTTTTTAGGCTTGAAATTAGAATGGACTTTGTTTGACGGTTTTGAAAAGTATAATAAATCAAAAGTCAATAAATTGAACAGCGAGAAAATCAATCAACAAATGGAATTGACAAAACAGCAATTGGACATGTCTGTTGAAAATGCTAAAAAACAAGTTGAAATTCAAAAAAACTCACTAGCAATCAGTCAAGAACAATTGAAATTAGCCTTAACTGTAAATCAACAATTAAAAACATCTTTTGAACAAGGAGTAATTAGTTCAAACGATTTAATCAAAAATGAAACAGATTTATATCAAGCTCAAACCAATATCGTCGTAGCATACCTACAACTACGTCAAGCAGAATTAGATTTATTAAAAGCAACAGGTAATATTAAATAATTAAATTATGAATAAGAGAATAATAACAATAATAGGCGTCACAATCGTGTTGATTGTTTTAGGAGCTTTCAAATTGAAAAAAAACAAAGCAGATGTTGAAGGTAAATTATATATCCACGACACTTCAGCTGCTATATTGGTAGATGTCAATTCACCAAGCTACCATTCATTTGAAAATTCATTTTCCTATTTAGGAACTTTTGATCCATTCAGACAAAATATCATCGGTGCAGACGGTGCAGGAAAAGTAATTAAACTTGGTTTCCAAGAAGGAGATAAAATTTCAGAGGGGCAATTTTTAGTTAAACTGGATGATGAAATGGCAAACATTCAATTGGAGAGCGCTGAAATAAATGTTGAAACTCAACGAAATGACGATGTTCGAAATTCAAATTTATTAAAAGACAATGCTATTTCTGGTGTTCAACATGAAAAAACAAAATTGGCTTTAAAATCAGCTGAGACACAAGTAAAACAAATCCGAAAACAAATCAAAAATGCAACTATTTCTGCTCCATTTTCAGGTATTGTAACCCGTAAAATGATTGACTTAGGAAGTGTATTAAGTACAGGTGCGCCTATTTTAGAATTGACAGATATTTCTTCTTTAAAATTAAACATTTCTGTTCCAGAAAGAGATATTTTAAAATTTAAAATTGGACAAGCAGTAACAATCAATGTAGATGTTTACGACAACAAGCCTTTTTCTGGAAAAGTATCTAACATTTCTGTAAAAGCAGATGCTAGTCATAATTTCAAAGTCGAGATATTAATCAAAAACACAACTGAAAACCCTATAATGGCTGGGATGTATGGATCTGTAATTTTAAATAATTCTAAAGCAATAAACGCACTTTCTATTCCTCGCAAAGCATTAATTGGATCTTCCAAAGCTCCTAAAGTTTACGTTGTTAGAAATGGGAAAGCAAAATTAATTTCTTTTACAGCAGGTACCAGCGATGGTGATTTTATTGAAGTTGTTGATGGAATTTCTAAAAATGATAAAGTAATTGTTAAAGGACAAATTAACATCCAAAACAATTCAAATGTAATTACAAACAAGTAATACGTAAAATTATGTCAATTACAGAATTAGCAATAAAGAGACCCTCTTTAATTATAGTGATATTTACTATACTTATCGGTGGAGGATTATTAAGTTATAATCAACTTAGTTATCAATTATTACCCAATTTTTCACCCCCTATTTTAACTATCACTACCCCATATCCGGGTGCTTCACCTTCGATTGTTGAGTCACAAGTATCTGAACCAATGGAGGATGCGGTTAGTGGCTTGGAAAACATCAATGAAGTAACTTCCTTTTCTTTGGAAAATGCATCAATTGTCCTAATGGAATTTAATCATTCAGTTGATTTAGAAACTGCCATGCAAGATGCTCAACGAAAAATAGAAAGCATTAAAAGAGTATTGCCTGATGGTGCTGAAACACCTGTAATTGCTAAAATAGAACCAAATGCTGCTCCTGTTTTACAAGTAAGTGCTACGTGTAAAAACATAGATGACCGCGCATTTTATGAAATGATGAAAGAAGAGATTCTTCCTTTATTAAAACAAACGAAAGGGGTTGCAGAAATTAATGTTTTAGGAGGAGAACAACGTGAAATCCGAGTGAATATTGACAAAGAAAAAGCAAAACTTCTAGGATTGTCGCTGGAATCCATTAATCAAGCAATTGCATCTGCAAATATAGAGTTTCCAACAGGTAAAGTGAAAGATTTAGAAGAACAAATGACTGTTCGTTTGGCTGGAAAATATAAAACAGTAGATGATTTAAAAAATTTGATTTTAATGTCCAATGGAACATCAACCATACGCTTAAAGGATATTGCAGATGTTTACGACGGTAATGTTGATCAATTAACAGTGAGTAGATACAATGGAATCAATGGAATTGGTTTACGAATCAAAAAACAATCTGATGCAAATGCCGTTAATATGGCTAAATTGACGCGTGAAAAATTTAAAACTTTAGAAGAAAAATACAAAAAAGAAGGACTGAAATTCACAGTTGCAACCGACACTTCAATTCCTACTGTAGAAGCGGTAAATGCCGTATTCCATGACTTAGAATTGGCTATTCTTTTAGTTGCTATTGTGATGTTACTCTTTTTACATAGTTTAAGAAATTCATTTATTGTTTTGGTTTCTATTCCAGCTTCATTAATTACCACTTTTATCGCCATGTATTTATTAGGCTATACGTTAAACTTAATGACGCTTTTAGCAATGTCGCTTGTAATTGGTATTTTGGTTGATGATTCCATTGTGGTTTTAGAGAATATATACCGTCACCTTTCGATGGGAAAAAACAGCAGACAAGCCGCACTGGATGGTCGAAATGAAATTGGATTCACAGCCTTAGCAATTACGTTTGTCGATGTTGTAGTTTTTACTCCTGTGGTTTTCGTACAAGGAACTATTTCAGATATTTTACAACAATTTTCAATTGTAGTTGTAATTTCTACTTTGATGTCTTTATTTGTTTGTTTTACACTAACACCTTGGTTGGCATCTCGATTTGCAAAAGAAACAATTTTAAGAAAAGAGAATCCTTATCATCGTTTTTTAATTTGGTTTGAACATAGAATTGAGATTTTCACCAATCAATATGTCAAATTAGTTGCGTGGTCCTTGAAACATAAATTAATTGTTGGATTCTCAATTCTGTTAATTTTCTTTGGTTCTATGGCAACAATGGGATTGGGAATTGTTGGTCAGGAATTTGTTTCTCAAGGAGATCAAGGGAAATTCATGGTGAAATTAAAATATGATAAAAGCACACCATTTGCTGAAAATAATGCTACAACGTACGCCATTGAGCAATTTATTTTAGCACAACCAAGTGTAGAAATGGTCTTTTCAAATGTTGGAGGTCCTAGTGCAGGTATGGGAGCAGCATCGTTTGGAAATGAATCTCGTTCAGAGTTAACGGTAAAACTGAAACCTCATGTTCAAGACACACTACCAACAGCAACCTATATGAATGAAATTCGAAAAGAATTAGAACATCAATTTACAGGTATCGAAATAAAAACGATTAATATCGGAATGGTGGAATCGGAAGAAGCTCCAATAGAAATTTTCTTATCTTCTAATGATGTAGATGTATTAATATCTGAAGCAAGAAGGTTAAAAGAAGCTATTTTAGTAACTCCAGGAGCTAAAGATCCTACTGTTTCTACGGACGATATTACACCTGAAATTAGAATTGAGTTGGACCGTGAAAAAATGGGGCAATTAGGACTTCCAATAGCAATCGTTGGAATGCAATTACAGAATGCTTTGACAGGAAATACAGCATCTAATTTTGATGATAAAAGCAATGAATACGATATTCGCATCATGATGGATCAAAGTGACCGTAAGAATATTCGTGACATCAAAAACATGAGTTTCACAACAAACAAAGGAGCAACTGTTGAATTGGAAGAATTTGCAACAATTACAATTGGAAATGGCTTTGCATCATTGGAACGTAAAAACAGATTAAGCTCTACAACAATAAAAGCTTACGTTTTAGGTTCTGCAGCTGGTACTGTTGCTTCAAAAATTGATGATTATTTAGCTAAAAAGCCTTTAGACAAAAATGTGAAAATGACATGGGGAGGCGAAGTGAAACGTCAAAAAGAAGGTATGGGAGCCATGGGAAGCGCTATGCTGATTGGATTAGTGTTGGTTTATTTAATAATGGTCGCACTTTATGATAACTTTATTTATCCCTTCGTTGTTTTATTTTCCATCTTAGTAGCATTAATTGGAGCAATTTTAGCATTAAACTTCTCCTCTTCAAACATTGGAATATTCACCATGCTAGGAATGATCATGTTATTAGGATTAGTCGCTAAAAATGCCATATTAATAGTCGATTTCACAAACCACTTAAAAGCTGAAGGAAAAACAACTTATATGGCATTGCTTGAAGCGGTGAGAGAACGTATGCGACCAATCTTAATGACAACAATCGCAATGGTAATCGGTATGATTCCAATTGCAATCGCCAAAGGATCTGGAGCTGAATGGAAAAATGGATTAGCCTGGGTACTAATTGGAGGCTTAATTAGTTCTATGTTTTTAACAATAATTTTAGTTCCTATGATGTATTATGTTGTAGATAGAATAAAAGATAAAATCCGCATCAGGAGAGAAGAAAAAGCATTGATCTAAAATTTTATTTCTTCTGAACATAACTAAATTAAGAATCTTGTTTATTTTTTATTTCAAAAGGAGTTTTGTAAATTTGCATTGTAAAAAAGAAAAATTTAATTTATGAATAATACAACTGAGAAAGTGAGTTACAAAGTAAAAGACATCAGTTTAGCTGAATGGGGGCGTAAAGAAATTATGCTAGCGGAAGCAGAAATGCCAGGTTTAATGTCATTGCGTAAAGAATTTGGTGCATCAAAACCATTAGCTGGCGCACGTATTGCAGGATGCTTACACATGACAATTCAAACTGCTGTTTTAATAGAAACATTAACAGCTTTAGGAGCTGAAGTTTCTTGGTCTTCTTGTAATATTTTCTCAACTCAAGATCAAGCTGCTGCTGCTATTGCTGCTACAGGTGTTCCCGTTTATGCTTGGAAAGGAATGAACGAAGAAGAATTTGATTGGTGTATTGAGCAAACGATTTTTGCATTTAGCGATGGTCAACCATTAAACATGATTTTAGATGACGGTGGTGATTTAACAAATATGGTTTTCGACCGCTTCCCTGAATTAACTGCTGGAATTAAAGGTTTATCTGAAGAAACGACAACTGGTGTTCATAGATTATATGAAAGAGTGAAAAATGGAACTTTGGTAATGCCTGCTATCAATGTAAATGATTCAGTTACAAAATCTAAATTCGATAACAAATACGGATGTAAAGAGTCTTTAGTGGATTCTATTCGTCGTGCTACAGATGTAATGATGGCTGGTAAAGTAGCTGTTGTTTGTGGTTATGGAGATGTTGGAAAAGGCTCTGCAGCTTCATTGAAAGGTGCTGGAGCAAGAGTTATCGTTACTGAAATTGACCCTATTTGTGCTTTACAAGCTGCAATGGACGGATTTGAAGTGAAAAAATTAGATACAGTGGTTGGATTAGGTGATATTATCGTTACAACAACTGGTAATAAAGACATCGTTGTTGGTCGTCATTTCGAAAATATGAAAGACAAAGCAATCGTATGTAATATTGGTCACTTCGATAATGAAATCGATATGGCTTGGTTAAACAAAAATCACGGTGCAACAAAAAATACAGTAAAACCACAAGTTGACATTTACACAATCAATGGTAAAGACATTATCATTTTAGCTGAAGGTCGCTTAGTGAACTTAGGTTGTGCAACAGGACATCCATCATTTGTAATGTCAAATTCATTTACAAATCAAACATTGGCACAATTGGAATTATGGCAAAACAGTGCAAATTATGAAAACCAAGTTTATATGTTGCCAAAACATTTAGATGAAAAAGTTGCTCGTTTGCATTTAGCAAAAATAGGTGTTGAATTAGAAGTTTTATCTGAAGACCAAGCAAATTACATTGGTGTAAAAGTTCAAGGTCCATTTAAAGCAGAACATTATAGATATTAAACGTAAAGTAAATTACAGATTATTAATCTATTAAAAAGGAATCTCAATTGAGATTCCTTTTTTTATATCTAAAAATATTCCTAATTTATATTTATTCTTGTTAAAACATTGTGAATATTAATCATACACCTATATATGATAATTAATAGAACAATATTCTATAATAATTATTAATTTAAATATATGAACATATATTTGGGATCAAAATGGCTAAATTTATTTTTTTTATTTTAAGTATTTTCCTTATTAATTATGTTGCTATTGCTCAAACTTTAACAATTGCAAATAATGCAACGCATACAACTTCAGGAAATGCAACTTATACAGCATTATCAATGGGAAATAATGCTCATCTCGTAGTTTCTACTGGAAATACGCTTACTATAAATGGAACTGCAACATCAAATAATGGATTAGGAATTACAGTACAATCAGGAGGTACATTGGTTATTACAGGTTGTTTAAATGGGAATAACAACTTCAATTTAGATATCGCAGGAACAATCACAATTGGTTGCGTCGATGTAGATAATAATGGTGTATTAACCGTTGAAGGAACCGGAAATGTGAATGTTACAGGAAATTTAACTACTGGAACTAATTCAGCAATTTCAGTAAATTTAGGTGGTGGGCTTGATGTTGGTGGTTCTTTAACTGTTGGAGGAGGCTCAAGTACAATTACAGTAAATGGTTCTTTAACTGTTGATGGAGCATATAGTGGCCCTACAGCAACAGGAACAGGTTCTATGTCAACGTCTGGTCAAATAAATTTATGTCCCTCGTCTTTTACTTCTAATTTTTCAGTCGGGGACTATTTATGGAAAGGAGGGCAAACAGGTGTTACTACCAATTGGTCAACTGCCGCTAATTGGTTTGTTTACGACGGAACTATTTTTTCTTTAGCTTCTACTGCCCCTGTTTCCACAGACAATGTATTTATTGCTACAAGCACTTGTTATCAAAATACATATTTTCCCGATTTATCTTCAGGAACTTTAACATCAAAAAACATTGACATCAAATCTGGATCTACATTAACAGTAGGTTCGGGAACTATTTCCACAAGCGATATGAATATTGAATCCGGTGCTACATTATCTATTACGACAGGAACGATTAATGTTACTGGAAACTGGACAAATAATGGTACTTTCACAGCTAATTCAACCTCTACAGTTGTATTTAACGGAACAGCTTCACAAGGAATTTCAGGGGCAAATTCACCTTCTTTTGGCAATTTAACATTGAATAATTCCAACGGAATTAACTTATCAAAATCTGTTACTATCAATAGCACCTTAACGTTAACAAATGGAAAAATCACATTGAACTCCTACGATCTTATCATAGGCACAGGAATTTCAGGTGGTTCATCATCAAGTTTTATCATTACCAATTCAACGGGTGTTTTACAGCAAAATTCAATTGGATCTGGAGCTTCAGCAAATAAAACAAATTTTCCTATTGGTTATAGTAGCACTTCTTACACCCCGATGACATTAACGAATAGTGGAACAATTGATAACTTCTCTGTTCGTATGTTAAATCAAGTTTTAGCGAACGGTACAACAGGCGTTGTATTATCCAATGAATTTGTAAACCGAACATGGTTAATAGAAGAAGGAACCGTTGGAGGTTCAAATGTTTCTTTATTATTAAAATGGAATGCAGCAGAGGAACTAAGTGGTTTTGACAGAACAAATTGCAACGTTGCCCACTACACAAATAGTACTTGGGACACCGATGTTTCATCAAGTGCCAGTGGAAATCCATATCAAATGCAACGAACAAATATTACTTCATTTTCCCCATTTACTGTAAATGGAAGTACTCCTTTATCTGTAAAACTTATGGACTTTAGTGCGAAAATAAAAAAAGAAAGAGAGATAGAAATTTTATGGACAACAGCAACAGAAGTAAATTCGAGTTATTTTAAAATTGAAAAATCGATAGATTCTAAAAGCTGGACAACTATAAGTACGATGGAAGCTGCGGGAAAATCTACATCTCCCATAAATTACGCTATAACTGACTTTGCCGATGCATCTGAAGTCATATATTACCGTTTATTACAGTTTGATTTAAATGGTGTCTATGAAACCTATGGACCAATTGCTGTAAATTACATCCAAGAAAGTGAAAATATCAAAGTATATCCAAATCCTGTAAAAGATAAATTTTATGTCGAATTAAAAGATAGTAAATTTACAGGAAATTCTCAATTAATAATATTGGATGAAAAAGGTGTGATGGTACATCAACAAGATTTACTTGTAAATGCACAATTTAATAATTTCATTATAGATAATTTAGAGCTAAAACCAGGAATGTATTATCTCAAAATAATAAACGAAAACGGTGATGTAAAAATTACTTCATTCGCTAAATAATTCAGTTAAAAAACTAACAAAAACAAGTTAATACAGATTCAAAAAGACTATGCTTCCTCAACTAACTCATGAATTCGCACAATCAATTCTGAGCGTTTAGAAATGATTTTCGTTAAATCCATTTTTCCAACAATGCCTTTTCGTTTAAAGGTTTGATAATTTAACATATACTTATAAGCAATTAAACTGAAAAATGGCGCCACACATAAATAGTAAGTAAATCCTAACCAGTAACTTGGGTAAATAACATGATAAAAAATAAAAATTGCAGGAATGTTTAAAATTCCCCATACCAATTTCCCCATCATCATTTTAACAGAACTCCAAAAAACTCTTCTTTTAAACGTTTTTTCAGCAAATTTCTTAGTGATTAAATAAGGGATAATTCCATGAAGAGCTCCTAAAATAGCAAGAGGCCAAAGTAAAAGTAAAAATAATAATTCTTTTCTGCGAGACACTTTAGAGAAAGCATCGTAAACATAATTTTCTTTTAATTTAAACCTTTTTAAAAGGGAAAAATAACCTTCCAAATCTTTTTTCAACTTTACTAACTGTTCTTTGTTTTCAAGATCTATTCCATTCATCCATAGAGCTAATTTTCTCGAATACTCCCATCTTTTTTTCAATGATATAGAGTCGTCATGAGAATCTGCATTCATTCCTTTTCGAGTTAATATCATAATATTTTCATGAAAAGGAGCCCAATCTTTATTCGCAACATGCGTAATTTGCTCTTGCATTAATTTTTCGATTTGTTTTGTTAAACTATTAATAACAAGATTTGGATTATTTGCATACTCTTCTTTATAATCATTCAAGCAGATTTTATTAGAAGCAGAAACTAAGATTTCGCTTTGCATTTGGCTTGGTTCTGTATAATTACATCCAATCGCAGCAATATACACCTTCTTTTTCCAATTCATATCTTCTAAAGCCATGAATCCAATTCTAACGGCTCCTTTTTTAATAGGTTTCAACCTTCTAATAAAGACATCATCTGTGAATCCTTCTCCAAAAATCAATAAATTCCGCCCAAACGACAAAATCCTCGAACATCTTTTAAAAACAGCCTCATTTTTACCTTTGGTATCATCTCCATCTAGTTGCCGATAAATAGGCAGCATGTGAGAAGCCCATAATACAGGCTTTAGAAACCCTTTAAAAACATCTGATCTTGTCATAAAAAAAACAATTGGTCTAAAACTTGTCGCGACAACTAAAGGATCCATAAAAGATGCCGCGTGATTACTAACATAAATGGTACGTCCATAAAATCCTTTAGGAGGATTGTTTTTAGCTCTTCGTTTATAATAAAAAGGCATTGAAATTCTCAAAGTAAAGAACAATAAAAAATAAAAAAAGCGCATCATGAATTCATCAAATTTGATTGTAAAAATAAGAAGAAAAAATCATGTCTAGTTTTAGAACCTGTGTTCGATTAAAATTTTCACTCAAATTTTTAATTAAATCTGAAAAGATGAAGTGTATTCTCATAGACTTAATGCGGTGGATTGAATCTGTCGAAAGAATCAAAATCAAAAAGACATAGCTAATTTTTTTGCACATTTTACCTCTTTAGACAATTCCTGAAAACAATCTGAGAATAAAATTTGAATTAAACTTAGTAACTAAAATTATTTGATAAAAAGATTTTATTGGATTTTTTACTCAAAAAAGGCAAGATTTTCAGTAATAATGGATCTTTATTTCTTAAAAACTTAACGCGTTTTGAAAGGAAAAGACTTAAAATATTGAAATCATAATAAATTTAGACAGACTTAGATTCAGACTTCAGAAGTTAATAAAAAAGTAGTATTGAAAACATTTTAGAATTCCATGAAAAAGTGAATAAATCTATTTTAATTTCGTTAAAAATTAATTTGAATGAAAACAATAGGAATATTTTGTGGTGGATATTCATCTGAATATGAAATATCGATCAAAAGTGCAACAACTATATTAAACAATTTCCCTTCTGGATACAATGTTTTTTTAATCACTGTTTCAAAAGATAACTGGAAAGCTCAATACAAAAATGCAGAATATATTATTGATTTAAATACAATTAGTTTCGAAACAGCTGATGCAACAATCAAACTTGATTTTGGATTAGTTTATATTCATGGAAATCCAGGTGAAAATGGAAAAATGCAAGCTTTTTTAGAAATGAAGGGAATTCCATGTATTAATTCAGGCGCATTAGCTTCCGGACTTTCATTTGACAAATGGTATTGTAACCAATTTTTAAAAGGATTTGATATTCCAGTAGCAAAATCATTATTTATGAGTTCTCCTTTGGATTTTACTCCTGAAAAAATAATAGAAGAATTAGGTTTACCCGTATTTGTAAAACCTTCAGACTCTGGCTCAAGCTATGGTATTTCTAAGGTTAAAACAATGGAAGAATTAACTCCTGCAATCGAATTTGCATTTAATGAAGGAAAAACAATCATCATTGAATCTTTTTTAAATGGTACAGAAGTAACATGCGGTGTTTATCGAAGTAATGGAAAATTAAAAGCTTTGCCATTAACGGAAATTTACACTGAAAATGAATACTTTGATTACGAAGCCAAATACCTGGGACAATCTCAAGAAATCACCCCCGCTCGCGTTTCTCCTCAAATAAGTTTAAAAGTTCAAGAAATTGCACAAAAAGTTTATCAATTATTACAATTAAAATCAATTTCAAGAATCGATTTCATGATTGTTAACGAGATTCCTCATGTGATTGAAGTCAATACAACACCAGGGTTTTCACCAGCGAGTATTGTTCCTAAAATGATTGCATGTGAAGGTAAAACAATTCAAGAATTTTGGACAGAAATTTTAACAAGCGAATTAAGTCATTTAAATTAATCCTTATCAAACATAAAATGGAAAAAATTATCCTTTTATATATTTTTTTAGCAATCAACATCCTAACGATTGCGCAAAATGAAACGAAAGAAAAAGAAGCTTTTGAATTATCTCAAAAAGCAATGGATTTTATTGATTTCGGAAAACCAGACAAAGCAATCGAATGCTTAGAACAGAGCATAAAATTAGACCCAACTAATTTTAACTATCCTTATGAATTAGGATATGTTTACAAATTACAAAAAGACTTCACGAATGCAATTTTAATCTATAAAAAAGCAATTAAATACAAAGAAACTTCTGACCAATGTTTTCAAATGCTTGGCAATGTATATCTTGAAGCAGGTCAAAAAGAAAACGCTATTAAAATATATAAAAAAGGACTGAAAAAATTTCCAAATTCAGGAAAACTGTATTTTGAATTAGGAAACTGCAAGGACAACGAATCCGAAAAAGTAATTCAATATGAAAGAGGAATAGCTGTTGATCCAACTTATCCTACAAATTATTATGTCGTGACCAAATATTATCTTGAAAAAACAGATAAAGAAATGTGGGGATTGATCTATGGTGAATTGTTTTTAAACATTGAAAGAGGGTCTGCACGTACAGAAGAAATAAGTAAATTAATTTATGACAAGTATAAAAGCGAAATCAAATTCAATTCAAAAAACTCTTTTTCAATTAGTTTTTATAATGCGACTCTTTCACCTGAAAAAACAACAATCCCTTTTGGTTTAAAAATTTATGAACCTTTAATTACAATAGCTATTCTTGGTGTTGATTCAATCCAAATAGCTTCATTGAATTCAATTCGAACCAAATTTAACAACACTTATTTTGAAAAAAATCACAATAAAGAATATCCAAATATCTTATTTGATTGGCAAAAATTATTAATCGAGAACGGATATTTTGAATGTTATAATTATTGGTTACTCATGAAAGGGAATCCGACAGAATTCCATGCTTGGTACACCTTAAATATAAAAAAATACGACGAATTCAT
Organism: Flavobacteriia bacterium; assembly: GCA_016178305.1. GTDB lineage: Bacteria > Bacteroidota > Bacteroidia > Flavobacteriales_D > Crocinitomicaceae > CAIUKX01. The sequence continues at coordinate 55,084 of JACOTM010000073.1, forward strand.
TAATTGGTTTGCAAAAAACAAATTGCTATTAACTGATAAAAATAAATTTGTTCGATTCGAAGATTAAAAAGTCAAAAATGGATGAAACTTTCAAAATTAGTACTAAGCTAAGGAAGATTGAAAACTTACACATTCTATTTTGGCTATTTAAGGATATGAGTTGGTGTATGCTGTGGAAAGAACTCGGAATAATTATGATCTTACCAACTATACTCGTTTCGATATATTTAATCTACAAAACACGAACTCAAAGTTCTGAATTCTTTCATAATTTAGCTATAACTTTTTGGATTATTGCCAATAGTATTTGGATGATTAGTGAATTTTACGGCTTTGACAATAAACCCTTATTCTTCAATTTCAATGGTAAAAATTTTGCATTCATAGCATTTATGATAGGCGTTTCCATACTTTTGATTTATTATTTACGAATTAAAAAGAAGAGTATAACCTGTAAAAACTAAAACCCTCCTAAATATATTATAATTTCCATATTTTAAGTTTTTTAAATTGCCGTAAAAAATTAGTCTAAAAACAAAAAACTAATTTGTTAACCGAACTAAATAGTTAATAATGAATATCTTGTTAATTTTCTTGAAAATCAATAAAAAACATGACTAAAAGTTCGACCAAGCCGTGTTAATATTCATTTAGAGATGCTGAGAGTTCATTAATCCCAAAATCACAAGATAAATATCGTAAATTTAGTTTAGATAATAATTATACTTCTTATTCATTTATGAGAAGTATAAAATTGTTTTAAACTATGAAGAAACTACTACTATTAAGGATTAATCTCCTTATGAAATTAAGCTCTTATGCTTATGCTAATTTATTTACAAAAAATTTATCACCGTTTGTTTTATTGTTTTCAATTTTCATTGTAAACAATCATGCAAATGCCTTAACTTTAAGAACATGGGATGGAGGTGCAGGCACTTCAAATTTCAATACGGCAGCAAATTGGTCTGGCGATATTTTACCCTCTTCTAGTGACTCTGTAGTTATCAATGTAACTTCAGACAAGACAATTGTTTTGTCTGGCTCTATTACAGTTGGTGCCTTATATTTGTTTTCGAATGGTTCAAATGTCAATTTATATGTAGATTGTGTTTCATACCTGCTTACTATTAACGGAAATTTACACATGAAAGCAACTGGTAATACGAACACTGATTTAAATTTAGATTTAGGATCATCAGCTGGTGGTGTTTCTATCGGAAGACATGCCTATATAGACGATGGAGGTGCGCAACAATCTTTCATTATTTCTGATTTATCATCTCCAGGAATGTTTAAATTATACGGTAATTTAATTTTAGGTGCACACGGAAGAACTTTAGCAACTTATGAACCAAATGTTATTCTAGACGGTACAAGCACACAAACAATTACAATCAATAATACAGACACCTATTTTTTAGGAGAAAATGTAACTATTGGCTCAACTAATAACCCAACCGTTACACTTACAGGTTCTGGTTTAATTGCAGGTTTTGGTTGTTATGATGGTAATTTCACTTTAAATGGTAGCTCAATTTTAGATATTGCAGCCTTTACAATTGACCGAATTGCTAGTTCTGGCGGAACTTTTATCATGAATTCTACCTCTTCATTAAAAATTGGAAGTACTGCCGATTTCCCTGCTAGTTATGGCTCTTATTCTTTAAATTCAACTAGTAAAACTTATTATTACGGTACTTCTCAATCTGTAACAGCACTTACTTATGGTAATTTATACTTACAAACTAGTGGTACAAAAACAGTGAGTGGCTCAACAGTTGTCAATGGTGAAATGGCTACTTCTGGAACTGTAACCTTAGATGCAAATGCTGTAATTGATTTCAATGGTAATGTTACTATTGGTTCAGGTACAACCTTTTTAGGTGGTGCAACTACAAATACTGTAGCTGGCAATTGGATTAATAATGGAACATTTACAAGAGAAACTTCTACATACTCATTTGATGGTAGCTCATTACAAGATATAAGCGGAAGTTCGGTTACAACATTCAATAATCTGACTGTCAATAATACAAGTAATGTAAACATTACCCAAGGACCAACAGTGAATGGTATCCTAACTTTTACAAATGGAAATATTTTAGCATCAAGCATTTCTGAACCAATTGTAATTGAAACAACAGGATCAACAACAGGAGCAGCAAATACAAAATGTGTTGTTGGTTATTGTCAAAAAAACACCGTATCAACAGCTAAATTTACATTCCCTATTGGTAGCTCTACATTATATCGTCCAATGGCTGTAACTCCATCTGGAGCAGGTGCAACGAGTTGGTTAACAAAATACTTCCCTGCTGGATATGGAGATTATACCGTTGTTGATGTCACAAATATTACTCATGTTGAATATTGGACTTTAGACAGATCAGGAGCTTCACCAGTTAACTCTACTATTGAATTAAGTTGGAATACAAACACTGATATAGGAACTTATTATGCTAACTTTGTTGTAGCGCATTTCAATGGTACAGATTGGGAATCAGCAGGAGGCAATAACATTACTGGAAATTCTTCTTCAGGAACCTTATCTTCAAATGCAAACTGGAATAGCTACAGTCCTTTTACGATAGCAACAAATACAAGTATTCCATTGCCTATTGAATTATTGAGTTTTGAAGCAATAAAAAACGATAAACACATTGGCATTCATTGGAGTACTGCAAATGAACTAAACTCAGATTATTTTACAGTTGAAAGAAGTTTTGACGGACATCATTTCTCCCCATTAACAAGAGTTGATGCCGCAGGAACTTCAAACATAACTTTGAATTATAACACCAACGATTATGATTACGTTGCAGGGATAAATTATTACAAATTAATTCAAACTGATTTCAATGGAGATGAAATCGTTTCAAAAATAATTTCTATTGACATGTCAAATATTAAAATCGTAAAAATCAACACGGTTAACTCTCTCGGACAAGTTGTTAATGATCATTATGTAGGAGTTGTTTTTGATGTATATTCAGATGGAACATCATTAAAAAGAATGCAATAGCCAAAAAATTATTAACACTAAAACGGTATAGTTAACTTTTTTTGTTGATATTGTTATTTTTTTAAAAAACATAGCGCTTTCTTTTGTAGTTTTGTTACGCAAACAACTATTACTACAATTATGCAAACTTTATTATTCAATAAATTTTGGCACAAATTGTCATATTTCAATATGGTAATGATGTGCCTTTTTTTTCAAACACTTTCTTTTGCTACAACCTACACCATGGGTACAACAGGTTCACAATCAGCTACAGTTACAGCAACTTCAGCTTCTCCTGATAAATTTTATGACAATGGAGGTAGTGGTAGTAATTATAGTTCTAGCGTATCTGCTACTTACACGTTCAATTGTGCTGCAGGAAGTTATCTAAGAATAAAAATCAATACATTAGTAACAGAATCTGGAATAGATTTATTTTATGTCTATGACGGAACTAATACATCTGCAAGATTAACTGGTGAGCAAACCTTCTCCGGAACTGCTTCTGCAGGATATATGTATGTTGCTACATCAGGAAGTTTAACGGTCAAATTTACATCCGATGGAAGTTTAAATTATGCTGGATGGAATGCGGATGTATGGATTGCTAGTTCCCCTGGACAAATTTGGGACGGATCAACAAGTACAGAAATAACTACTGCAACAAATTGGGAAGGAGATGTTCTTCCTTACGATGGATTTACAAGTATTTATGTACCTTCAGGATTAACTAATTATCCAATATTATCAGATGCTTCATCACAGCAAATGTCATTTTATGATTTCAGAATTCCAGCTGCTGCTACATATTATTTTTCATCTGGCACAAATGTGATGTCAATCTACGGAAATTGCATCGTTGATGGAACTTTTAATAAAACCTCTTCTTTATATGTCAATTTCGAAGGGGGGAATTCAGGGAATTATGCTACTATTTCTGGAACTGGAGATTACACAACAATAAGTATTGGAGTTGGTTTAAATCGAATTTCTTATTATAAAATATTAAATTCACTCCTAATCAAATCATTTATGTTAAACAATGATATTGGCGCATCCTATTTCGACATGAATACGTACGATTTAAGAACTCTAAGTTTTACAGTAGAATCAGGAACAACTTTTTACCAAAGAACGGGCTTATTAAAAATAGAAGGTTCAACTATTTCAATAGACGATACTGGTTTTATTGAAGCTACGGGGACAACTTTCTTTACTCCTGGTTTAGATTGGACAGCGTTGAACCAAACAATTCCTTCTATTTCTTATTACAATTTACAAATTAGAACAAATAATGGCTATACAGAAACAATTGGATCAGGATCAACAGTTACGGTTTTAAATGATTTGACTATTTCAAATCCAAGTACTGCTGGTGGAATTGTAACCAATGTAAATGATATTACTGTAGCTGGGAATTTTTATTTAGGCGCAACAGGAAATGCTTTAACATTAAATATTGCCAACCGCATCTATAGAGCAAGTGGTTCGGGTGTATTTACAATGGGAAATATCATTGCTCATGCGATTAATAACACTTATACTAGTTCCACAAATTATGTGATTTCAGGTTTTGATGCTGTTCCAACTTTTTACGGTACATTTACTTATAATAGTGGCAGTGCTCAAAAAGTAATTCCTGCAAATTATTATAACCTAACAACAAATGGCACAGGAACTAAAACAATGTACGGAAATATTGATGTAAATAATGATATTACCTTGTCAAATGGCTCTTTAGTTCAAGGCACATACACCATAAACATCGGTAGAAATTGGACAAGTACTGGAAACTACTATGTTGAAGGAACTGGAAATGTAACTTTTGATGAAACAAACAATGCTACAATAACCGGGGCTAGTGCATCCATTGGAGCATCAACTGGAGTTAGCTTAGCTTCTGAGAGCTTTGAAAATGCAGGAAGTATTCCCTCAGGCTGGGCAAGCTCTACAATCGTTTCTTCGGGTACAGCTCCAAGTTTAACTTATGTCTCATCAAATTCTAATCCAACGGTATCCGCAGCTTCTAATGGAACTTATATGGTGAAGTTTAATTCTTACACTTGCGGTTCAAGTAGTCAGATACGTTTAAGTAAAACTAGTAGCTTTTCAACTACCGGATACACAAATATTACAGTAAATTTTGATTGGTATAAAGACAATGGTTATTCAAGTTCAAACGATTATGTAAATGTTCAATATTCTACAAATGGCTCTACTTGGACAACGACAGGTTCAGCAATTTATAGATATTCAGCTACAAATGGTTGGACAGCACAATCGGTAACTTTACCTGTAGGAGCTGAAAATCAAGGAACATTGTATATTGCTTTATTATTCACATCTGCTTATGGAAACAATTGCTCTTTTGATAATCTCAGAATAACAGGAGATTACACAGGAGAAACTTATACGGGAGAAGCTTTTAACAAAGTGATTATTTCAAAAACTGGTAGTGCAACAGTTACTTTAGGTTCAAAAGTGATGATTCAAACAAGCCAAACATTTACAAATGGTATTGAAAACACTACCGCATCCTATTTTTTAGAATTTGATGAAGATGCTACCGCTGCAACAGCATCAGATGCTTCACATGTAAATGGTTATGTCGCAAAAAGAACAAACACTACTACAAAATTTACTTTTCCTATTGGCGATGCAACAACTTATAGAGAATGTGCAATTACACCAACAAATACTAATTCAACAACTTGGACTTCAAAATATTTTGGGACTGCTTATTCAGATTTAAGCACTATCGACGTATCTAATGTTAGTACCGTAGAATATTGGACTATTGATCGTTCAGGAACAACACCTTCCAACTCAACCATTGAACTTTCATGGAACTCTAATAGCAATATGGGATCAAATTACGCTACGGCATTAGTCGCTCATTACAACGGAGCAGATTGGGAATCAGCGGGAGGAAACAACATTACAGGAAATGCAACTAGCGGAACAATTAATTCAAATGCAAATTGGGGAAGTTACAGTCCTTTTACTTTAAGTCAACCTTCTGTTCCTTTACCGATTACATTATTATCTTTTAAAGCCAAACAAATAAATCAAGATGTGAAATTAATTTGGGAAACAGCAACTGAAATTAATAATGATTATTTCACCATTGAAAAAAGTACTGACGGCTATCAATTCACATCAATTGGACAAATCGATGGAGCAGGTAATTCGAATACTAAAATTTCATATAATTTAATCGACAATAGAACTTTCAATGGAGTTAATTATTACCGACTAATCCAAACCGATTTTAATGGTAAAGAAACTATAACACCTATCATTTCAATTGATTTATCTCGTAACAATCTTATTTTAATTAAAACCGTGAACTCACTCGGTCAAGAAGTAACGGAAAATTATAAAGGAATTATTTTTGAAATCTATTCTGACGGATCTTCTATTCAAAAATTCAATAATTAATTGGATTAGAAAAATTATTAAGAGGAATTCACTACAATTCCTCTTTTTTTGTTTAGTAACATTAATTTATAAATTTGTTAATAAAAAAATAACATCTTTCAATTCCTTAACTAAACCGTTTATGCTTTCAATTTATTCTTTTACAGCAATATAACATACTTAAAAATAAAATATTTATCTTATTTTTGAATTGTTTTAGTAAGTAATTATAAAATATGACACATATAAAATAGTTTGTCATTAGATTATTAAAACTTAAACGTTTAAGTAAAAATAAAGTGAGCATCCTTGATGGTGGTATATCCACACTGAAACCGCTTTTAGAATATATTTTAATACAATATAGAATGAAAGTTAAAAAAGGATTATTTAAGAAAAAATCTATCACTTGTTTCTTATTATTTATTATTTCTTCATTTCAAGGATATGCCACAAACATCACGACAACTCGAACAGATGTCACCGGTTATAGTTCATGGACCGATGTAAATGTGAATGGAACTACTTATTTACAATTATATCAGGCTACATCAAATACAATTACTCCAGCAATGGACTTCACAGCATATACTAGTCAAACACTTGATTTTAAAGCGAGAACTTTCGGAGGTGTAAATGCAGCAAACAATTGTATTACTGTATCAATTTCTACAAATAACGGAACTTCATGGACTGTTTTAGGCACAAGAACTCCTTCCTCTTCAACTCTAACAAGTCAAACACAATTTGACCTTTCAGCTTACACATCAACTCAAGTAAAAATAAAATTTGAAACACTAGGTGCAAATTCTTCTATCGGAGCAGGAATAGATGACATCACGATAGCTGGAACAATTATTTCGTGCACTCCCCCAACTACTCAATCATCTTCCATGTCTTTTTCAAGTATCACATCAAATTCAACAAACGTTAATTGGATTCGAGGAGATGGAAATGGTGGTGTTATTGTTGTTGTAAAATCTGGCAGTTCTGTGAATACAGATCCGACAAGCGGAACGAATTACACCGCAAATTCAACAATGGGAACAGGAACACAAATAGGAACAGGAAATTACGTAGTTTACCAAGGTACAGGAACAAGTGTAAATGTAACTGGACTATCAAGCGGCACAACTTATTATTATGCAGTTTATGAATACAACTCTAGCGGGACTTGTTACAACCTAACTGAATTATCTGGAAATCAAGCCACCATTGGTTCTTTACCTACAGATTATTTTAGGTCATTAACTACCGGAAATTGGAACACAACTAATTCATGGCAATCCTCTTCAGATAATTCTTCATGGATTAACTCATCATTAGTTCCCTCAAACAGTGCTAGTTCAATATTAATTCAAGCAGGTCACACAATCACTATAAATGAAGATGCTACAGCATCAACAGTATTAATAAATGGAACTTTAAGCTTTGATAGTTTCGATGGAAGACTTTTTGATGTCACAGGCGATATAACCATTTCCTCAACTGGAACTTTTAACGCCCCAAACGCAACAGGTTATGCCTATATGTCAACAACAGGAAATCTAATAAATAACAACATATTGGATTTTTATACAATTGGTGCTTGTGATGTAACTTTTAATAAAAATGGAAATCAAACCATTTCAGGTACAGGAGGAACTACTAAATTTAATGTCATGACAGTTGATATGGGGACTTCAAACTCCAACATTCTTGAAATCATGCCAAGTAATTTCTTTACAAACACAGAATTTTTGCATTATGCAGCAAATACTGCAAATGAACTGCTTAATGGAACCGTAAAATTTTCAGGTACATATACGTATGCAAATGAAATATTTTACACAGGAAAATCACACGATATATTAGCAAATTGTGGAATCTGGTTAAATAATCCAAATGTAACAATCACAGCAAGTGCCGATTCCTGGGACTTAACAGGTCTATTAAGAATTACACAAGGAACTATGAATATCGGAACTTCTTCAGGAAACAGCTTAAGAACAAAAGGGTCGAACGCACAGATTATTATTGAAGGAGGTGCATTAAACATTGCAGGAAGATTAACACCAACTACAGCAAACTCAAATCCATTCAGCTATACTCAAAGTGGAGGAACAGTTACATTGAATACCGTTGGAAGTGCTTCTGGAACTTTGGCTGCTTTTGACATGTCATCAACCTCCTCTTCGTTTACTATGTCAAACGGCACGATTATTATTCGAAGAAAAACCAGCAATTCAAAGGATTATAACAACTCATCAAATACATACAATGTAACAGGTGGAACAATTCAATTTGGCGATGCCAGTACACCTACAGCTCAAACATTCAACATTTACAGTACGGCTGATATGCCTAACCTTATTGTTTCAAATGCAACTTCCCAAGCAACGAAACCAACCGTACAATTAACTTCAAATATCAATGTAAAAGGAAGTATCACGATCATGTCTGGAACAACTTTGGATGTTAGTTACAATGGTGGTACTTCAAATTATGATATTGCATTAACTGATACATGGAACAATAGCGGCACATTTACAGCACGAAATAAAACAGTAACATTTGCAGGCAACAGCAATCAAAGCATCACTGGTTCAGCAACAACTTCATTTTATAATTTAACAAATTCCAATACAAGTACTGGCTTAACATTAAATCATGGGGTTTTAGTTTCCAATACCTTAAACATGAACGGCGCAACAGCAAACATACTCCTAAATAGTTATAACATAGACTTATCTTCAACTGGAATAATCATTGGAGAGACAAATTCAGATAGAATTTACGGAACATCAGGGTTAATAACAACAACAAGAATAGTCAATATGCCTAGCGCTTTAAATTTAGCTGGGATGGGAATTTCATTTACATCGAGTGCGAATTTTGGATCTACAACTTTAAGCAGAGGACATTCTCAACAAGATGTAAACGGCTATCCATCTATTTTAAGATACTATATTATTTCTCCTTCAACAAATTCTGGTTTAGACGCAACAATAACTTTTGATTATTTTGATAACGAATTAAATGGACTTGGAGCAATTGAGTCAAATTTTAAATTGTTTCGCTCAACAGATGCTGGAATATCTTGGATTGATCGAGCAGGAAATGAAAATACCGCATCAAATAATATTACCCTTTCAAATATCGATGCTTTTTCTTGGTGGACAGTAGCTGCAGATATTTCTGTACCTCTTCCTGTAGAATTATTAAACTTCAGCGCAAAATCAAAACAAAACGTCATTGAAATTATTTGGAGTACAGCAGTAGAAATAAATAGTAATTATTTTACAATTGAAAGAAGTCTCGATGGTAAAGATTTTAAGTCAATTAATCAAATTCATGGAGCAGGTAATTCAACTTCTATTATCAATTATACCTACAATGATTATGAATATTCAAATTGCATGAATTATTATCGTTTGAAGCAAGTAGATTTAAACGGAGTTGAAAAATATACCAGTACTATTGCAGTAGATATGACACAAACAGAAGCTTTCAAAATCAAAACAATAAATTCCCTCGGACAAGAAGTTAATGAATATTATAATGGCGTTGTATTCGATCTTTACACTGATGGAAAATCAATAAAAAGAATACAATAATTCTAGATTTAAAAAAAGTAATTCGTAAAAAAAATCCGATTCAAAACAAATCGGATTTTTTTATGTTTCAAATTTAATCTTTCAAGATATTTCTAGAAATAACTATTTTTTGCACTTCTGAAGTTCCTTCATAGATTTGAGTAATTTTAGCATCACGCATCAATCGCTCCACATGATATTCTTTCACAAAACCATATCCACCATGAATTTGAACTGCTTCTACTGTTTGTTCCATTGCAACTTTAGAAGCGTATAATTTTGCCATTGCACCAGATTGGTCGTAATTTCTTCCAGCATCTTTATCCGTCGCAGCTTTATAAACAAGCAATCTAGCAGCTTCGATTTCAGTTGCCATATCCGCCAATTTAAATGCAATTGCCTGATGTTTATAAATTTCTTTTCCAAAAGCCGAACGTTGTTTAGAATATGCAAGCGCCAATTCCAAACCTCCTGCGGCAATTCCCAATGCTTGAGAAGCAATACCAATTCTACCTCCTGATAAAACTTTCATTGCAAATGTGAACCCAAATCCATCTTCACCAATTCTATTTTCTTTAGGAACTTTTACATCGTTAAATAATAAAGTATGTGTATCAGAACCACGAATCCCCATTTTATCTTCTTTAGCCCCAACAATAAATCCATCCATGCCTCTTTCAATAATAAAAGCATTAATTCCTTTATGTTTTGCTTCTACATTTGTTTGAGCGATTACTAAATAAATAGAAGCGGAAGAACCGTTTGTAATCCAATTTTTTGTTCCGTTTAATAAATAATGATCTCCTTGATCAAAAGCAGTTGTTCTTTGAGAAGTTGCGTCTGATCCTGCTTCAGGTTCTGATAAACAAAAAGCACCGATTTTTTCACCTTTTGCTAAAGGAACTAAGTATTTTCTTTTTTGCTCTTCAGTACCATACTTCTCTAACCCCCAACAAACTAACGAATTATTAACAGACATACATACAGAAGTCGAAGCGTCTATTTTTGATATTTCTTCCATAGCTAAAACATAAGAAATCGTATCCATTCCACTTCCACCGTATTCAGGACTTACCATCATACCCATGAAACCTAACTCACCTAATTGTTTGATCTCTTCAGCTGGAAATTTTTGGTGGTTATCCCTTTCTATTACTCCAGGTTTTAACACGTTCTGTGCAAAATCTCTTGCTGCTTCCTTAACAGCTAATTGTTCCTCCGTTAAATCAAAATTCATCGTATGTTATAGTTTATTTTTAACAAAATTATCTTTGCAAATTTACGTTTTTTATTTAAAAATTAATACATTTAGAGCCATGAGTCAATACAATATAATTGGATTAATGTCTGGGACATCTATGGATGGTTTAGATATAGCATATATTTCGTTTCTTAAAAATGAAAAAGAAAAATGGTCATTTCAAGTGATTGCGACTGAAACCTTTGAGTATTCAATAGATTTTGTTGATGAGTTGAAAAATGCAACAACGTTATCTGTTCCAAAAATGTTAATTTTAGATAAGAAAATAGGACAAATCTATGCAGAATTTGTGGATAGTTTTATTCATAAAAATCAAATTGAAAAATCGAATATAAACCTTATAGCATCGCATGGTCAAACTATTTTTCACCAACCAAACAATGGTTTTACTTATCAAATTGGTTGTGGGACAACTTTAGCATTTTTGACTGGAATAAAAGTTGTAAATGATTTTAGAACCAAAGATGTTGTAGCTGGAGGTCAAGGTGCTCCTTTAGTTCCTATTGGTGATTTTAAATTATTTAACGATCAAGCAGAGGCTTTTTTAAATATCGGAGGAATAACCAATGTCAGCTTTAAAAAAGAAGGAAAAATTATTGCTTTTGATATTTGCCCTGGAAACCTTCCACTGAATAAATTAGTAGAATCCAAAGGGATGAGCTATGATCAAAATGGAGATTTAGCTTCAAAAGGTGAAATTAATTTCTTCTTATTGGATCTTTTAAATCAAATCGAATTTTACAAAGAGCCTTATCCAAAATCTTTAGGGACAGAATGGTTAGAAAATTATTTTTATCCTTTAATCAAATTTGATCGAGATATTGAAAATAATTTAAGAACCGTAGTAGAACATATCGCTATCCAGATAGGAAATATTTTGAATGCTGAAAATTTGAAATCCATATACATTACTGGAGGTGGCGCAAAAAACATTTTTTTAATCGACAAAATTAAAAAATACTTTAACGGTAAAGTTATTATTCCAGAAAAGCAAATTGTGGATTTTAAAGAAGCTATTATTTTTGGTTTTTTAGGCGCATTATATTTATCAAACGAACCAAATTCAATCCCTACTGTAACAGGAGCCTCAAAAGCAGTCATTGGTGGTGTTTTGCACATTCCATAATTATAAGAAACTATCAACAAACCATTTTTAATAACACATTTTTGAAAGTTTAACAGGCCGTAATTTCTTTGTTATCTTTGTACTGAATTTGCCTAAAAACAGATTCAAAAAAATTATATAATAAACTATAGCTAAAAAATAGAGTTGTATAATTGTCAAACATAGAAAATAAAATTATGAAAGATTTACTTTACAAATTCGAAAATAAACGCCCCGAAATAGTATTTGAATGGAAAGATGCTGAAACGGATGCTGAAGGTTGGGTGGTCATAAACTCACTAAGAGGTGGTGCTGCTGGCGGAGGAACACGTATGAGAGCAGGTCTTGATAAACGAGAAGTTGAATCACTAGCTAAAACAATGGAGGTTAAATTTACAGTTGCTGGCCCTGCTATAGGCGGAGCTAAATCAGGTATAAATTTTGACCCAAAAGACCCAAGAAAAGAAGGGGTTCTTAGAAGATGGTATGCTGCTGTTACTCCTTTGTTGAAACATTATTATGGTACAGGAGGAGATTTAAATGTGGATGAAATACATGAAGTAATTCCTATGACTGAAGATTGTGGTGTATGGCATCCGCAAGAAGGCGTTTTTAATGGTCATTTCCAGCCACGAGAAGCTCAAAAAATAAATAGAATTGGTCAACTTCGAAATGGTGTTTTAAAGGTAATCGAAGATGAGCAATTTACACCAAACATTAATCGTAAATATGTTGTTGCCGATATGATTACTGGATACGGTGTTGCTCAGTCAATTAAACATTATTACACAATTTGGGGCGCTTCCACAAGTTCCATAAAAGATTCTGTTGAAGGAAAAAAAATAATTGTACAAGGTTGGGGAAACGTAGGCTCAGCTGCCGCTTATTATCTAGCTCAACAAGGAGCAAAAATTGTTGGTATCATAGATAGAGTTGGAGGTCTAATTAAAGAAGATGGTTTTTCTTTTGAAGAAATCAAAACAATGTTTTTAAATAAAAACGGGAACGAATTAGTTCATCCAGATATGATTTCTTATGAAGAAGTAAATTCTAAAATTTGGGACGTCAAAGCAGATGTATTCATCCCTTGTGCAGGCTCTAGAATGATTACGAAAGATCAATTAGACAGAATGGTAAAGTCAGGGATTCAAGCCATTTCTTCTGGGGCAAACGTCCCTTTTGCAGATCCTGAAATTTTCTTTGGCCCAATAGCTGATTATGCCGATAATACTATTTCAATAATTCCTGATTTTATTTCAAATTGTGGTATGGCAAGAGTTTTTGCTTATTTGATGAGTAATGATTTGAAAGAAATCTCTGATAAAGGAATTTTTGAAGATACGAGCAATACTATTTATAAAGCTTTAGAAAATGCGCATTTAAAAAATCCAAATAAAACAGGAATTGCTAAAGCAGCTTTTGAAATCGCATTGAAACAATTGGTTTAATTCATGGAGATCTTAATCTTTTGTGTTTTCATTTTTGGATATGTTGCCATTACGATGGAACATACTTTAAAAATAGACAAACTTATTCCTGCATTGCTTATGATGGCAATTAGCTGGGCTATTATCGCCTTAGGAATTGATTCGTTTTCATCCTGGTTCAATCCTTCTTCGGGTCAATTTCAAGATGGTTTTTCACAATTAACTCGTGAAGGAAAATTAGGAATATTTGAAGAAACATTACTCCATCATTTTGGCAAAACGGCTGAAATATTGATTTTTTTAATGGGTGCCATGGCTATTGTTGAAATGATTGATTATTTCGAGGGTTTTTCAGCCATGAAAAAAATGATTAAAACAAAGAAAAAAGTCACTTTGCTTTGGGTTATATCGTTTCTAGCTTTTGCTTTATCTGCTATCATTGATAATTTAACAGCTACAATCGTTTTAATTTCAATTTTAAGAAAACTTATACCAACTAACGCTGAAAGAATGTGGTATGCTGGATTTATTATTATTGCTGCAAATGCAGGTGGTGCTTGGACTCCAATTGGAGATGTTACAACAACAATGTTATGGATGGCAGGAAAAGTAACGACAAGTAAATTAATGACTTTATTAATCCTTCCTTCTTTGATTTGCGTATTAATACCCGTATTGATCGCTTCATTTTTACCTGTATTCAAAGGAAATATTGAAAAAACAGCGATAGACAACGAAGAAAATAAATACGGGTCATTTATGTTAATTAGTGGATTACTATTAATTGTTTTTGTTCCTGTTTTTAAAACAATTACTCATTTACCTCCGTACATCGGAATGATGTTATCTCTCTCAATTTTTGCAATTTTAGCAGAAATAATCAGTAACCGCCAGGTTAATTTCACATCACCTGAATCCGAAAACCCTGTTCCAACACATGGAGGAGGACCAACAATGAAAGCATTGAGTAAAATTGAAATCCCTTCCGTATTATTTTTCTTAGGAATATTAATGACAGTTGCAGCAATGGAATCTTTAGGTATGATTTTTAATTTTGGAGAGTATGTCAATGGAAATATTTCACAAAATTTATTTATCACTTTACTAGGAGCTAGTTCCGCTATTATTGATAACGTCCCACTAGTTGCCGCAAGTGTCGGAATGTTTAAAGATGGTACTGACGCCAATGTTTGGCATTTTATTGCCTACGCAGCAGGAACCGGAGGAAGTATGTTGATAATTGGGTCAGCTGCTGGAGTAGTCGCAATGGGGATGGAAAAAATTACTTTTTTTTGGTATTTAAAAAAGATTGCACTTCTAGCCTTCTTAGGTTATATTGGAGGGATTCTCCTATTATTTTTAATTGCATAACAAACAATATATAAAACAATTAAACGTTTATACACTATGAGTTTAAATTTTCTTTTACAAATAGAAACACCCATGGAAACAACAGAACAAGTCGCTTCAAAAGTGAAAGAAGTTCCAATTTGGGATATCATTCAATCTTCAAATGCTGGAATTGGATGGCTAGTAAATTTAGGACTTCTAATCATGTTCGGATATGTAATTTATGTATTCATTGAACGCTATTTAGCTATTCGAAGAGCTAGCAGTGCAGAAACTGATTTCATGCAAAAAATTAAAGAATATTTACGTGAAGGTAAAATTGATCAAGCTAAAGAATTGTGCGGAAGATACAACAGTCCTTCTGCTAGAATATTAGAAAAGGGAATTGAAAGATTAGGAAAACCTATTGAGACAATTACTGCATCTATTGAAAGTACAGGTAAATTAGAAGTTTCAAGACTAGAGCAAAAAGTAAGTTATTTAGCAACTGCTTCGGGAGCAGGACCAATGTTAGGTTTCTTAGGAACAGTAATTGGAATGGTTGTAGTTTTTATTGACTTACAGAATCAAGCAGCCTTAGAATTAAAAGTGATTGCGCCAGGTATCATGACAGCTATGATTACAACAGTTGGTGGATTGATTGTTGGTATCATCGCTTTTATGGGACATAATTATTTGATGTCTAAAATTGGTAAAGTAGTATATCAAATGGAAAATACAGCTTTAGAATTTATTGATTTTCTTCATACACCAACAAAATAATCGCTCATGGATTTTAGTACAAGAAATAAAGTCAAAGCAGAATGGGGTATGGCGTCAATGACGGATTTGGTATTTTTATTATTGATTTTCTTTATCATTATGTCTTTGATGTCAAATAATCAAACACCTATAGACTTACCAAAAGTAGATTCAAACCCGCCTTCTTCTCAAGATCTAGTTGAAGCTGCGGTTATCATTACCGAAGACAACAAATATGTTGTTTTACCTGGAGGTGACTTAAAAAATCCGATGGAATTAGACGCTGTTAAAAATTTAGCCGCTGAAGCAGTACAAAATTCAGGTAAAACGAAACTAAAAATAGCTGGTCACCGTAAAGCAAGTTACGAAGCTGTTTTTGCAATAATGGCATTGGCTCAAGCAAACAATTGGGACCCTGTTTTAGCATACGATAAATAAAAAATTATGAGTACGATAACTGTAATGGAAAAAAAAGATAAACAATATGGAATTATTGTTTCAATTACAGCAATTGTAATATTATTTATAATGCTTTTTATTTTAAAATACGATGTTTTAGACCCTCCTCCTAGAGAAATTCCTGTAGAAGCAACCATGGATTTAGAGCAAATTGAAATAGAAGATTTTAAAATTGAATCAGGAAATGCAGGAGGCGGAAGCGGATCTCCAAGTGACGATAGAGTTGTTTCTAAACCACAAGAGCAAGTCGAAAAAATGCTAGCTTCAAAAACTTCAAAAAGCAATGTAAAAGTTAATTCAGGTGAATCTGATAAAACAACTGGAAAAAACACACATAATCAATCAACAACTACCGATAAATCTGACGATCCTTTCGCTAGCGGAGGTGTTGGAGGTGGAGATAGAGGTGGTAAAGGAAAAGGATTAGGAGGAGATACTGGAGATGATAATGGTAACGGAACTGGTGGTGATGGTGATGGAAATGGAAGACCTTATTTCGGGAAATTAAATTGCGATAACATCTTATTAGAAGAAGACCAAAAAGTTGTTTTGAGATTAAGTGTGAATTCTGAAGGCGAAATTATTAATTGGAAAAACACTGGAAAATCAACAACTACAGATCAAAAAATAATCAATCAAGTTGCCGCTAATATCATGAAGCAAATACATTTTTCAAAAAAAGCAGGTGCATCAGTGGAATCTGTAGTCTTTCCAGTTACACTACATGCAAGATAGTCAGTACCAAGAAACATTAGATTGGTTATTTCAACAATTTCCAGCTTATCAAAAAGTTGGCGCATCTGCTTATAAGCCAAGTTTAGATAATTGTTTAAAATTAGCTTCTTTCTTTGGAAATCCTCAAGATAATTTAACCTTTATTCATATCGCAGGGACAAATGGAAAAGGCTCAACATCAAGTATGCTAGCTTCTATTTTAACAGAAACAGGTATGGAAGTGGGACTCTTCACTTCACCACATATTGAAGATTTTAGAGAACGAATTCGTGTTAATGGAGAAATGATTTCAGAAGAGGAAGTTATTGCTTTTTGTGATAAAATTAAAAAATTAAATCTTGATTTTGAACCTTCATTTTTTGAACTAACATGGGTAATGGCATTGGTTCATTTTTGCAATAAGACAACAAATGTATGTGTAGTAGAAACAGGTTTAGGAGGACGTTTAGATGCTACAAATATTATCAACCCAATTTTATCAATAATAACAAATATAGGTTTAGAGCATACGCTTTTTTTAGGAAACACTTTAGAACAAATTGCTTTTGAAAAAGCAGGAATCATTAAAAAATCAATTCCTATAATATTGGGAGAATCATTACCAGAAACATTATCTGTTTTTCAAAAAAAAGCAAACGAATGTCATGCAACATTGCTTTTAGCAGAAAAGAAAAAAGTTAAAATTTCAGCTTTCTTTCCTTTGTTAGGAGATTATCAAGTAAAAAATTATAAGTCTGTCGAAACAGCTATTGATTATTTAAATACGATTGGTTTTCAAATAACCGAGTTATCGATTGAAAAAGGGTTGAAAAATTTAGCATTAAACACAGGATTTAGAGGACGTTTACAAGTAATGAACCAAGAACCATTAACAATTATGGATGTTTCTCATAATTACGATGGAATAAAAGCAACATTGGAATCAATATTAAAAATCAATAAAGGAACCCTTCGAATAATTTACGGAACAAGTTCAGATAAGGACATTGAAAGCATTTTTTCATTATTTCCAAAAGAAGCGGATTATTATTTTACAGAATTTACAAATGAAAGAAGTGCAAAACTGATTCAATTAATGGAGAAATCTAAAGATTTTAAATTAAAATCGACTTTTTTTTTAAATCCAAAAGAAGCCTTGAAAATTGCGCAAACAACTGTAAAAAAAGAAGATACAATATTAATCTTCGGAAGCTTCTTTTTACTAAGTGATTTTTTTTAATTTTTTTTATAAAAACTCTTGCAAAAATAAAAAATGTACCTATCTTTGCACTCACAACAACGAACCAAACGAGGTTTTTAAAGTTAAAGATAAAAATTAACTCAATTAGTCAGAGCATTTGATTCACGTCGAAATTCTCATAAACTATTGAAATATAAAAAGGGAAATTAGCTCAGTTGGTTCAGAGCACCTGCCTTACAAGCAGGGGGTCACAGGTTCGAATCCTGTATTTCCCACTTAATAAAAGACTTGCATATTTGCCAGTCTTTTTTTTTT